>CAZOKA010000099.1:0-8403 GCA_964580265.1 uncultured Rhodobacterales bacterium
AGGAGGCCGCGATGAGCCTGGGCGCCAGCCCGCGCCAGACGTTTTTCCAGATCACGCTGCCGCTGATGCTGCCGGCGGTTCTGGCCGGGGCGCTGTTCGCCTTTACCATCAGTTTCGATGACATCACCGGCACGCTGTTCTGGAAGCCCGGCGGGGTGGAAACCGTGCCGACACAGATCTTCGCGATGCTGCGCAATTCGATCAGTCCCGAGATCAACGCCCTTGGTACGGTGATGATCCTGCTGACCGTTGGCCTGCCCCTGCTGGGCATGGGCATTGCACGGAGCCTTTCCCAAAAGCGCGGCGGCTAGAACCGCGCAACTTTTCACAACCTGTCAACAAGGAGACGACGATGACCAAGAAAATGGACAATACAACCAGATACGAGCGCCTGCGCGAGCGTTACATGAACGGCGACATGGAGCGGCGCAGCTTCCTTGGCCTGATCGGCGCGGCGGGGCTGGCTTACGGGGTGCAGACGCCCTTTGCCAAGTTCGCCAATGCGCAGACCGTCAGCCAGGTTCGCTTTGACGGGTGGGGCGGCGTCGTGTCCGAGGCCCTGCGCGAGAACGCGTTCGACCCCTTCGAGAAGGAAACCGGCATCAAGGTGGTCGATGGCACCTTTGGCGGCGGCGACGAATATATCAGCCGCGTGAAGGCCAGCCAGCCGGGCGAGTACAACATCGCGCACCTGTCGGGCGTGTTCGATTACGCGCGGTATCACAACCTCGGCCTCAGCACGACGCTGAACGAGGACAACATCCCGAACCTGAAATACGTCATTCCCAAGCTGGTGGACGTGTTCCGTGCCGTCACCGACGGCAAGCTGAGCTGCGTGCCGTATGACTATGGCACCACCGGGATCGCCTATAACCGCAAGCATATCTCGGACGAAGAGGCGCAGGAAAAGGGCGCCATGCTGATGATCGACGAGGCCTACAAGGACAAGATCGCCGGCTGGTCCGACTGGCGCACGCGGATGTGGTATGCCGCCCTGCAAACCGGGCAGATGCCCAACAACATCGAGGACGAAGAGGCCGCCTGGGATGCCGTGCGCAAGCATCGCGACCTGAGCCTGAAGTACTGGGGCTCGGGCGCCGAGCTGATGAGCCTGCTGGCGGAAGAGGAGATCTATGTCACCGAAGGGTGGTCGGGTCGCATCTATGCGCTGCAGGAGCAGGGCCACGACATCGGGTACATGGACCCGCCGAACGGCTTTGGCTGGCAGGAATGCATGTTCGTTCTCAAGGGCAGCCCGATGGAGGCTGCCGAGGAGTTGCTGAACTTCATGCTCGATCCGGCGACATCCATCGCGGTGGCCGAGGGGCAGAATTATCCGCCGGCGCTTGACCCGACCAAGGTGGACCTGGGCGACAAGATCCCGACGCTGCCCGCGTTCGACCCGACCGGCACGCTGGACGGTCTGACCTTTGCCGATCCGGAATACTGGAACGGCCACGAGCAGGAATGGTCGAAGGAATTCGGCCGCGTGCAAAAGGGCTACTGACACCCTGCAAGAGACCCCCCGCCCCGGCCTCCGAGCCGGGGCCTCGGATCACACCACGAGGCCCCGGGTCAAGCCCGGGGCGGGATACTCCCGATGCCCAAGCAAGGAAACGACTGATGAGTTCCGTTCACCTGAATAATATCGTCAAGCGCTTCGGAGCGGTGACCGCGGTGCAAAAGACATCGCTGGAAATCCAGGACGGAGCGTTCGTTACCCTGCTGGGGCCGTCGGGCTGTGGCAAGACAACGAACCTGCGCATGATCGCGGGGCTTCTCGACCCGACCGAGGGCGAGATCCTGATCGACGGCAAGCGCGTCAACGACGTGCCCATTCACAAGCGCAACCTGGGGCTGGTGTTCCAGAACTACGCGTTGTTCCCGCACAAGACCGTGGCGGAAAACGTGGCCTTCGGGTTGAAATACCGCGATGTGCCTTCATCTGACATTCAGCGCCGGGTGAACGAGGCGCTGGAGCTGGTGCAACTGCCCGACGTGGGCGAGCGGTACCCCAAGGAATTGTCGGGTGGGCAGCAGCAGCGCATCGCGCTGGCGCGGGCGATCGTGATCGAGCCTGACGTTTTGTTGCTGGACGAGCCGCTCTCGGCGCTGGACGCCAACCTGCGCGAGGATATGCGCGTCGAGTTGAAACGCATCCAGGAGCGGATCGGCGTGACCACGGTATTTGTCACGCACGACCAGTCCGAGGCGCTGGCCATGTCCGACCAGATCGTGGTGATGAGCAACGGCCGCGTCGAGCAGGTCGGTGCGCCCGAAGAGGTTTACAACACGCCCGCATCGGAATTCGTGGCCAATTTCCTTGGCGCGTCGAACATCCTTGCGGCCGAGTGCAAGAGCCGCAGCGCCAAGGGCGCCGAGTTGGAGACGCCGACATTCGGCAAGCTGGTCGTCCCGGCCGAAAAGGCGCCGAACCTGGGCGGTGCGGGGCCTGCAAAGCTGGTCATCCGGGCCGAGAAGCTGCTGGTGGCCGCCAAGGATGCCGCGCATGAGGGTGCGATCAGCGTGCCGGCCACGGTCGAGGCGGTCGATTACCAGGGGCAGGCGGTGCGCTATTTCGTGCGCGCGGGCGACATGCAGTTGCAGGCGATCAACATGATCGACCAGCACCCGTTTGCAGATGGTGACGAGGTGAGCCTGCACCTGCGTCCGATCGACTGTGCCGCTTTGCCCGTTCAGTAGGAATGGCGGCGACGGAGAGGATTTCGCTCAGGCAGGCGGAGCGGGGCGACGTGGAGCGCCTGCACGAGGCGCTGTGCGCGTTGTCGAACGATCTGGGCGATGCCCATGGGGCCGGCGCGGATGACCTGGTTCGGGCCGCGTTCGGCCCCGCGCCGGTGTTTCGCGCCCAACTGGCCGAGGTTGGCCCCGGCCCGCTTTGGGGTGTGGCGGTGTATTCGCCGGTGTTTTCGACAACGCGGGCGGCGGCGGGGGCCTATGTATCAGACCTGTGGGTATCGCCGCGTGCGCGCGGTGCCGGGCTGGGCCAGCGCCTGCTGGCGGCGGTGGCGCGCGATGCGGCGCGGCATTGGCGCGCGGGGTTCATCAAGCTGACGGTCTACGATGACAACCCCGATGCGCAGCGATTCTATGCGCGGCTTGGTTTCGTGCCCGCACGGGGCGAGACGGTGTTCACCCTTGACCGCGCGGGGATGGCGGAAATCGCTTGATCAACACGGATACTTCGGTGTTTGCCGCCTGGCAGATACCGCCTGCGCCCCGGGCCCTTTGCGCCGCCCCTCCCCGCCCGCGCCGCGCGTGCCCTCCCCCCCCGGAGTATTTTGGGCAAGATGAAGCACGTTCCCGCGTTTCGGGGCACGGAGGCCTTTCGGTGCTATTCGCGCCCGCCAGCGTCGCGCTCGAACACAGCCCAGGTGAAGGGTTGCGGCACGTCGCCCGGGGTGTGGTGCACCTCGCGGAACGTGCGCAGCAGGTGAAACCCGCCGCCAAGTTGCGCCAACAGATCGGGCGCGGCGTATTTGCGCACCGGCAGGCCGCTGCATTTATCCGGCCCATCGGGCGCGAAGGTGGCGAGGATCACCAGCCCCCCAGGGCGAACGGCCTGCCGCAGTGCGGCGACATAGGCCGATCGCTGTGCGGCATCGATTAGAAAGTGAAACACCGCCCGGTCGTGCCACACGTCATAGGTGCGATCCGGGTGCCATTCGGTCAGATCGGCGACGATCCAGGTAACCTGCGCGGCCTGCTTGCCCAGCCGGGCCTGCGCGTGGGCAAGGGCGGCGCGGGAGATGTCCAGAACGCTCACGTCCTGCCATCCGCGCTCTAGAAGGGTATCGACAAGGCGCGAGGCGCCGCCGCCAACATCTATCAGCGCGCGGTGCTCCGGGCCGCAGGCCGCCAGCGCATCAAGCGAGGGGCGCGGATCATCCTGGAACCAACTGACGGTTTCGGGCGCCTTGGTACTATAGACATCTTCCCAGTGCGACGGGGGTTTTGGCATGGTGCGCCTCCTTGTGGCGGGTTATCCAAGCACCTGCCGCAGGCTTTTGTCCAGTATCCCGACCAGCTCGTCTATATCGGCGTCCTCGATGATGAAGGGCGGGGCGAGCAGGATGTGATCGCCCGATTGCCCGTCGATGGTGCCGCCCATCGGGTAGCAGATCAGCCCGTTTTCAAATGCCGCCTTTTTCAGCGCCTTGTGTACGGCGCGGCCGGGATCGAAGGGCTGTTTGGTGTCACGGTCCGCGACCAGTTCGATGCCGCGAAACAGGCCGCGCCCGCGGATATCGCCGACATGCGGGTGCTGGCCGAAGGCGTCGCGCAGGGCGGCGTCGAGCCGCGCGCCCATCGGGGCGACGCGGGACAGGAGGCCGTCATCGGTCAGGCGCGACAGCACCGCGCCAGCGGCTGCCGCGGCGGCGGGGTGGCCGATATAGGTGTGGCCGTGCTGAAAAAAACCTGAGCCGCCTTCGATGGCGGCGTAGATGTCGCCGCTGCACAGCATTGCGCCGATGGGTTGGTATCCGGCGCCTAGCCCCTTGGCGACGGTGACGATGTCGGGGCGCACGTCGTCCTGTTCGCAGGCGAAAAGCGTGCCGGTGCGGCCCATGCCGCACATCACCTCGTCCAGGATCAGCAGCACGCCGTGGCGATCGCAGATCTCGCGCACACGTTTGAAATATCCCTCGACCGGGGGCACGGCGCCGGCGGTGGCGCCGACAACGGGCTCGGCCACGAAGGCCATCACCGTTTCGGGGCCAAGCCGGGCGATCTCGGCCTCCAGCTCGTCCGCGACGCGCTGGCCGTAATCCCACGCGGTTTCGCCCTCGGCGCGGCCGCGGTATTCGTAGCAGGGCGCGATGTGGGTGGTTTCGATCATCATCGGGGCGAATGGCGTGCGGCGCCACATGTTGCCGCCGGTGGCCAGCGCGCCGAGCGTGTTGCCGTGATAGCTCTGGCGGCGGGCGATGATGCGGTGGCGCTGTGGCTGCCCGATCTCGAGGAAATACTGCCGCGCGAGTTTCAGCGCCGCCTCGACCGCTTCGGACCCGCCCGAGACGAGATAGACGCGATCCAGCCCTTCGGGGGCGTGCGCGATCAGCGCATCGGCGAGCGATTCGGCCGGGTCGGACGTGAAGAAGCCGGTGTGGGCGAAGGCGACCTTGTCGAGTTGCGCCTTGATCGCGTTGGTGACAGCCGCGTCCGAGTGCCCAAGGCACGACACGGCGGCGCCGCCCGATCCATCCAGGTAACGCTTGCCGGATGTGTCGTAGAGGTGCACCCCCTTGCCATATGCGATGGTTGGCGGCGTGGCCTTGGTGTGGCGCGGAAAGATGTGGGACATGGGGCACCTTGAAGAAAATCAGTTCTTTGAGTGAAACATATGTTTCAAATGTTGACAACAGATAAAACGGATGGAACCATATATGGCACCGTAGCCCGAACCGGAGAGCAGATGCAGAAATCGACGACGATCAAGGATCGGATCGCCGAAGGCTATGACGACCTCAGCGACCGGCTGAGGGCGGCGGCGGATTTCGTGGCCGATAACCCGGTGGATGTCGCTACTCGATCGCTCAGATCCATTTCCACGGCCTCGGGATTGGCCCCGGCGACGTTCTCGCGGCTGGCGCGGGCGCTGGGGTTCGACGACTACGAGGCGATGCGAGAATTGAGCCGGAGCGCGGTCGGGCGGCGCTACATGAGTTTTTCGCAACGCGCGCAAAAGTTGCAGAGCGAAGCGGTCGCGGGCGAGCCACTGTTGCAGCGGCAGGTGGCGGCGTGCATGGCCAACATAGACAGCATGAGCCAGACGATAGACCCAGAGCGCCTTGAGCGGGCGGTGGAGGCGCTGCATAACGCGCGCCGGGTTGTCTTGTTCGGGGCGTGCGGGTCAACCGGGTTGATTGATTACATGGCCTACATGGGGCGCTATTTCTCGCCTGACTGGCAGGTGGCGGGGCGCGGCGGCGCGGCGCTTGGCGCGACGATGTCGGACCTTTCCGCGCGCGACACGGTGTTGATCATCACCAAGCCGCCGTTCGCGCGCCGGGCGATCCTGTCGGCTGAAATGGCGGCGGCGCAGGGGGCGGCGGTGATCGTGCTGAGCGATACGCACACATGCCCGGCCTTGAAATATGCCACGGCTGGGTTCATCCTTCCGTCCGACAGCCCGCAGTTCTTTTCATCCTACGCAGCGACGCTGGTGCTGGTGGAAACCATCATCGGCATGCTCGTGGCGCGAGCCGGGCCAGACGCGATGAACCGCATCGCCGAGGTCGAGGCGCGCAATCACCGCCTGGAGGAATACTGGCGCGTGTAACCATCCAAGAACCAACCACTTATCAACCAAGGGAGACAGTCAAATGTTCAACAAGTTCAAATTTACCGCGGTCGCGGTGGCGCTTGGGGCGCTGACGGCGCCCGCCGCGTCGGCCGAGGAGTTCATCACCATCGGCACCGGCGGCGTGACCGGGGTGTATTACCCCACGGGCGGCGCGATCTGCCGGCTGGTCAACAAGGGCCGCAAGGACCACGGCATCCGCTGTTCGGTCGAATCGACCGGCGGGTCGGTTTACAACATCAACACCATCCGCGCCGGCGAGCTGGAATTCGGCGTGGCGCAGTCCGATTGGCAATACCATGCCTATAACGGGTCGGCCCGGTTCGAAGAAGACGGGGCGTTCGAGGGCCTGCGCGCGGTGTTCTCGGTCCATCCCGAGCCGTTTACCGTGGTGGCGCGCGCCGATTCCGGGATCGAGGATTTCGCGGATCTCAAGGGCAAGCGCGTGAACATCGGCAACCCCGGATCGGGCCAGCGCGGCACGATGGAGGTTCTGATGGACGCGATGGGCTGGACCACGGACGATTTCGAGCTGGCGACCGAGCTGAAGTCGGCCGAGCAGAGCCAGGCGCTGTGCGACAACCAGATCGACGCGATGGTGTTTACCGTCGGTCACCCCTCCGGCTCGATCCAGGAGGCGACCACCGCCTGTGACAGCGTGCTGGTCAACGTCACCGGCGACGCGGTGGAGAAGCTGGTGAACGACAACCCCTACTACCGCGTGGCGACCGTGCCCGGCGGCATGTATCGCGGCAACCCCGACGACACCACGACATTCGGTGTCGGCGCGACCTTTGTCACCTCGGCGGACGTGTCCGAAAAGGCGGTTTACACCGTGGTCAAGTCGGTGTTCGAGAACTTCGACGACTTCAAGGGTCTGCACCCTGCATTCTCGGTCCTCAAGAAGGAAGAGATGATCAAGGACGGCCTGTCGGCGCCGCTGCACGCAGGGGCTGCAAAGTACTATCGCGAACAGGGCTGGATGGAGTAACCTGATCCCGGCCGGGCGCCCCGGTGCGGGGCGCCCATTGATCCCGCGCGGGGCGGCACACGGTCCGCGCCAACAGATGCGCCGGAAAAACGGGCGCCATTGATCACGGGGGACGGTGTGGATGTCGAAGAAGGATGAGAACGGCGGCGGTCTGTCCGAAGAGGCGCTTCAGGAACTGGTCGCGGCCAGCGATTCAGGGGTCCGCAGCCCGGCCGGATCGGTGGGACATCTGCTGGCCGTTGTGGCGCTGGTCTGGTCGCTGTTCCAGGTGCTGCTGGCCTCGCCATTGGCCAACTACGTGTTGCCCGGCGATATCGTCAACAATTCGCGGCAGATCCACCTCGCCTTTGCGATGTTCCTTGCTTTCACGGCCTATCCGGCCTTTGCCTCAAGCCCGCGGCGCCACATTCCCGTGCTCGATTGGGTGCTGGCCGGGGCGGGGGCGCTGATCGCGCTTTATGGCTATTTTTTCTATGACAAGATCGTGCAGTCGGGCGGCCTGGCCGATGACGTGGACAAGTGGTTTGCGCTGGCTGGTCTGATCCTGCTGTTCGAGGCGGCGCGCCGGGCGCTTGGCCCCGCGATGGCGATCGTCGCGACGGTATTCCTGGCGTATGTTTTCTTTGGCTCGTCCGGGTGGGTGCCCGACGTGATCCGGTGGAAGGGGGCATCGCTGCAAAAGGCGATGAGCCACATGTGGATCACCTCCGAGGGCGTCTTCGGCATCGCGCTGGGCGTGTCGACCAAGTTCGTCTTCCTCTTCGTTCTGTTCGGCGCGCTGCTCGACCGGGCAGGGGCGGGCAACTACTTCATCAAGATGGCCTTCGGCGCGCTCGGCCACCTGCGCGGCGGCCCGGCCAAGGCCGCCGTCGTCGGCTCGGCCGCGACCGGCCTGATCTCCGGCTCGTCGATCGCCAACGTCGTCACCACCGGCACCTTCACCATCCCGCTGATGAAGCGGGTCGGGTTCAGCTCGGAAAAGGCCGGCTCGGTCGAGGTGGCCTCGTCGGTCAACGGCCAGATCATGCCCCCGGTGATGGGGGCGGCGGCTTTCCTGATGGTGGAATACGTCGGCATTTCCTATATC
>CAZOKA010000100.1:0-5216 GCA_964580265.1 uncultured Rhodobacterales bacterium
ACCGCGGCCCGCCGATGCGCGGCTCCTCAACTGATCACTTCAACGTCCGCTCCAGGCCATAACCGGCCTCCAAGAACCGGAAGGCGCGGGAGCCTTTCACCATGAGGCGAACACTGCGCGATCAAATCCGAAATTCTCAAGAATCGCAATTCTGCCCCCGTCATATCCGCAGCTTGCCTGCGGCAAAACCGCGAGCGCGGGCGAAGAGACTCATCTGAACCTGTCGCGCAGCTTCTCCAGCGGGCTGCGACGGTCGAGTTGCGGCTCTGGCTGCGCCTGCTGCTCTGGCTGCGGCCTGGGCTCGGCCGGGTCCGGCTTGCGCGCCCCATCACCGCCGCCCGACCGCGCCGGCGCCGTCCGCCGCGCCACCGCGTTCAGGAACTTCGGCGCCTCCCCCGCCGCGAGGTCGGGCGCGCCGTCGCTGATGCCGCGCAGCAGGTCGTCCAGCCACTCCTGGTCGGCGCGGGCAAAATCGTGCAGCACGTATTGCGCCACCGCGTCCTTGTGCCCCGGATGCCCGATGCCAAGGCGCACGCGCCCGAACTCGGCCCCGATATGCGACTGGATCGAACGCAAGCCGTTATGGCCCGCATGCCCGCCGCCGCGCTTGAACCGCACCTTGCCGGGGGCAAGATCCAACTCGTCGTGGAACACGATCACATCGGCCGGCGTCAGCTTGTAGAACCGCACCGCCTCGCCCACCGACTGGCCCGACAGGTTCATGAAGGTCGCGGGCTTGAGCAGCACCACCTTCTCGCCGCCCAGGCGCCCCTCGGCGACGTGGCCCTGGAACCGCGCGCGCCACGGGCCGAACCCGTGATCGGCGGCGATCCGGTCCACCGCCATGAACCCGATATTGTGACGGTTGGCCGCGTATTTGGCCCCCGGATTGCCCAATCCCGCGAAGATCATCATGCGCGCATTCCCTTGCCTGAACTGGATGTAGTCCTATCGCGTTTGGCTTCGGTTTTGAAGCACCCGCACATGCAAAGGGGCGCGGCCCTTGTCGGTGCCGCGCCCCCCACTGTCCCCCGCGAACGGGGATCGGCGGTGATCAGTCTTCGCTGCTCTCGCCGGTGTCTTCGGCTTCGGCCTCGGCCGCTTCGCCTTCTTCCTCTTCGTCATCCGCGGCTCGCAGGCTGGACGGCGCCGACACGTTCGCGATCACGAAATCGCGGTCGATGGTCGGCTTGGCGCCCTTGGGCAGGTCCACGTCGGAAATGGTGACGGTGTCGCCGATCTCCAGCTTGGACAGGTCCACGGTGATCTTCTCGGGGATGTCGCCAGCGGTCACGCGCAGCTCTACCTCGGGGCGCACGACGGTCAGAACACCGCCCGCACGCAGGCCGGGGCAATCCTCTTCGCCGACGAAATCGACATGGATGAACAGGCTGATCTTGGTGGTGCGGCGCAGGCGCATCAGGTCCAGGTGCGTCGGCAGATCCTTGACCACGTCGCGCTGCACATCGCGGCAGATCACGCGCACATCCTCGTGGCCGTCAACCTTGAGGTTGAACAGGGTGGATTTGAACCGCCCATCCTTCAGCCGCTTGATCAGCGCGTTATAAGGGATGTTGATCGGCAGCGGGTCTTTGTCGCCACCGAATACGATACCCGGAACCATGTGCGCGCGGCGCGCTGCACGAGCGGCGCCCTTGCCCGTCCCCGTGCGTTCCTGGGCGTGAAGATCAGGTATTTCTCCAGCCATGTCATTCTCCATATATTGGGGCGGGCATCCTCCAAGGCTGTATGCCCGCGTTAAGGCCTGCGCGTATAGACCAGACCACTGCCATTGGAAAGAGGGCGCAGCCGGTTTTTTCGCGCCCGCGCAGGCTCAGGTCAACAGGTGCCCGCCCGCCTCCATGATCCGCACATGCAGCGCGAAATCATCGGCCCGCGCAGCACGCAGCCGCGCCTCCACCTCGGGGCTGATCGGCGTCTGCGCCTCGGGCGAGACATTGCGCTGCGACACCTCGATATCGCGGCCCGTGCGCTCCTCCATGAAGCGGTGGAATACGCCCAGCTTCTCATAGGCGAACAGGTGCTCGACATGCACCCCGCCATCGCCTGAGGACAGGAACGCATACTGGCTGCCGATATCGGCATAGGCGGGCGGATCGTCCGAAATCGCGGCCAGCACGAAACTGTCGAAATCCAGCCCTGCCGCGCTGCGCCGCGTTCCCCGGCGCGCGGGACGCTGGCGATACCTGTACCAGCTTCGCAGATGCTCCAGCGGGTCGCGCATCACCGCTGCCCGCTCCGGGCGCAGCCCGTGCACCTGCGCCAGGTAGGGCGCAAAGTGCCGCTCGTAGGTGCGCAGGTTCATATGCTTGAGATGCGCCTTGTGCGCCATCACGATATCGGCGCGCGAGCGCAGCGAGACATGATACGCCGTGCTGCCGGTCTTGGGCACCGCGAACAGGGTCAGGTTGGCATCGACAAAGACAAGCATCGCGCAAAGGCCCCTCAAGACATCCCGCGCACCCTGCCGCCCCCGCGCCGCGCCATCAAGCCCGAAACGGCCCCGCAGTTTCCCATGGTCGCAAAATACCGGGGGCAAACAGGCCGTGAGACAAGAGATGCAGCGCCCATAACGTTTCTGGCTCCTGCGAGGGCCGCAATGGGGGCACACGCTGCACTACTCGCTTCGCCGGAATCACAATTGTTCCAAATGAGCGTCAAGTTTCCGCCCCAAGATCAATATTCTGTAACTCCAAGTTGTATCTAATGAAGTGGTATCGAAAATGCATGATCGTCGCATCGCGGTATTGGTCGATGGAGACAATGTAAGTGCGAAACACTCCGCACGTGTTTTCACCGAAGCTCGAAAGCTGGGGCGAATTGACTTTGCTCGCGTCTATGCAGCCGCAAACCGCCAGACGGATTGGCTGATCACGCCAGGCTATCGCGTGATGCACGCCGGCGTGGGAAAAAACGCTGCAGACCTCTTGCTCAGCATCGACGCGATGGAACTGGCGCTGGTCGGTGGGGTCGAAGCGTTTGTACTCGTGACATCAGACCGCGACTACACACACTTGGCGCAACGCCTGCGCGAACGCGGCCTACACGTCGTCGGCATCGGAGAGGAAAAAGCCCCAGAATATTTCCGTTTATCTTGCTCCGAGTTCGTCCAACTGAACAGCCCGAAAAAAATGCCTTCTCCAGTGGCGACAGCAAGCGGCGTCTCCGAGTTCGATCAGAAGATACGCGACATGATCGCCCAACACAGCAGAAATGGACGCGGTATGCTGATCTCTCTACTAGCGCCAAAGATGCATACGGCACATGGCACGCGGATCAGCTCATTTCCCGAGCGCAACTGGCGCACCTACTTGTCCGCACGCCCCTTGCTCTACGAGCTAGACCCGCGCGGACCGGAGGCCATGGTCCGCTTCCGAGCGTGCGGTTTTGCAGCACAGTAAGACAATTCGCTTTGGCGTCACTTCGGTTGCATTGCCCCCGCCAACGCCGCCGTTACTGCCAGCGGCCCTCGAAATCCTCCGGGACCAGCAGGATATCGCGGCCCAGCTCGTCGATCCGCCGCCGTCCGCACAGCGCCATGGACACGTCCAACTCCTTGTGGATCACCTCCAGCGCGCGGGTCACGCCCGCCTGCCCCATCGCGCCCAGCCCGTAGGTGAAGGCACGGCCGATATAGGTGCCCTTCGCGCCCATCGCCACGGCCTTGAGCACGTCCTGCCCCGACCGGATGCCGCTATCGAGATGCACCTCCACCTGGTCGCCCACCGCGTCCAGGATCGCCGGCAGCGCCCGGATCGAGCTGAGCGCGCCATCCAGTTGCCGGCCGCCGTGGTTCGAGACCACGATCGCATCGGCGCCGACCTTGAGCGCCATCCGCGCATCATCGGCGTCAAGGATTCCCTTCAGGATCACCTTGCCGCCCCATTGCTCCTTCAGCTTGGCGATCTTGTCCCAATCCAGCGTCGGATCGAACTGCTCGCCCGTCCACGCCATCAGCGACGAAGGGTCGGAAATCCCCTGCACGTGGCCCACGATATTGCCGAAGTCGCGCCGCTTCGCGCCCAGCATTCCGATCCCCCAGCGCCACTTGGTCGCAAGGTTCAGCATCGTTGGAAGTGTCAGCTTGGGCGGTGCCGAAAGCCCGTTCTTCAAATCCCTGTGCCGCTGACCCAGGATCTGCAAATCCAGCGTGATCACCAAAGCCGAGCAATTGGCGGCGCGGGCGCGCTCGATCAGACGGCTCAGGTAGTCCTGGTCCTTCATCGTGTATAGCTGGAACCAGAACGGCGCGCTGGTGGCCTCGGCCACCTCCTCGATCGAGTTGATCGACATCGTGGACAGGGTGAACGGCACCCCGAACGCCTCGGCGGCGCGGGCCGCCTTGATCTCGCCATCGGCGCATTGCATCCCGGTCAGGCCCACCGGCGCCAACGCAACAGGCATCGCCACGTCCTGCCCGACCATCTGCGTCGCGGTCGATCGGCCCGACATGTCCACCGCCACCCGCTGCCGCAGGCGAATATCCTCGAAATCGCTGGTGTTCTCGCGGAATGTCTGCTCGGTCCAGCTGCCGCTTTCGGCATAGTCGTAGAACATGCGCGGCACGCGGCGCTGATACAGGCGTTTCAGATCGTCGATATTGGTGATTACGGGCATATCACGGGCCTTTTCCGGCTGAACTGGTCTGATTTTGTTACCCGTTCGGGGGTTTTGCTGCAACGCAAAAACGCCATTGCAGCCGCCCCGCCCCACGCTAGCATGGCCGCGACACAGACACTACTGAAAGGCCCAGCGATGTATTTCGACGATCTGCCCGTTGGCTACCGCTTTGAGACTGGCGCGCGCACGCTTGATCTGGCCGAGATAACCGGCTTTGCCGGCACATGGGATCCGCAGCCCTTCCACGTCGATGCCGAGGCCGCCGCCGCTTCCCCCTATGGCGGCATCATCGCCAGCGGCTTCCACACCCTGCTGACCGCCTTCGCCCTGACGCTTGAGGCGGATGTGTGGAACGAGGCGTCGATGGGCTCGCCCGGCATGGACGATATCCGCTGGCGCCGCCCCGTGCGCCCCGGCGACACCCTGCGCGTGCACGCCGAGGTGATCGCCGCCGCCCCCTCGGCCTCGCGACCCGACCGGGGGCGCGCCACGATCCGCTACGACGTGTTCAACCAGGAGGACGAGCTGGTCATGCAATACAGCGCCACTCATATCTTGAAGAGAAAATATGAGAA
>CAZOKA010000100.1:5316-8382 GCA_964580265.1 uncultured Rhodobacterales bacterium
TGGCCAGCCTCGGCGCCGGGCTGATGACAGGCGTCGGGGCGATACCGGTGCTGTTCGGCAAACACGTCACCCGGCGCAACAACGACATGATGCTGGGTTTTGCCGCGGGGGTGATGATCTCGGCCTCGTTCTTCTCGCTGATCCTGCCGGGGATCGAGGAAGCCACCGATATCTACGGCTCGGTCCCCGTCGCGGCGCTGCTCGCGGCCGCCGGGATCGCGGCCGGCGCCGCCTTCGTCGCCGGCCTCAACGAATCGCTGCCGCACGAACATTTCATCATCGGCCCCGAAGGCGCCGATCCCGGTGCGCTGCCCCGGATCTGGCTGTTCATCATCGCGATAACGATCCACAACTTCCCCGAAGGCATGGCCGTCGGCATCGGATTTGGCGGCGGCAACATGACCAACGGGCTGTCGCTGGCCACCGGTATCGGCCTGCAGAACGCCCCCGAAGGCCTGGCCGTGGCCCTTGCCCTGCGCGGCCAGGGATACGCCCGGCTGTCATCCTTCCTGATCGCGCTGGCCACCGGCCTGGTCGAACCCGTCGGCGGGCTGCTGGGCGTCGCGATGATAAACGTGTCGGTTTACGTGCTGCCGCTGGGCCTGACCTTCGCCGCCGGCGCGATGCTCTATATCATCAGCCACGAGATCATCCCCGAAACCCACCGCTACGGTCACCAGAAATGGGCGACCACCGGCCTGATCGCGGGGCTGATCCTGATGATGATGCTCGACGTGACGCTAGGCTGACAGGCCGCAAGGGCCCGCTGCCCCCATCGCCTCACGGCGAGTCCCGGGGGATATTTCCGACCAGAAGAGGCACGCACCCCGACCCGGGAAACGATCCTTCATCTTGCCCGAAATACTCCCGCCGGAGGCGCCCGAGCCGGCGCCCGCAGGGCAAAGGCGAGACATGATCTGGCGCGGCGCAGCCGCGCACCGCTGGATCAGGGCCGGCCCCTGGCGCGCTTCAGGCGCGATGCGCGCCGCCCGACAGGCCCGCGACAAAGTCCAGCACCTGCGCCACCGGGCGGCCCTTGGCCAGCTCGCCCACGATGGCGCTGCCCACCACGCAGCCATCCGCGACACCCGCGATCGCCTCGGCCTTGTCGGGCGTGTTGATGCCGAAGCCCACGATCACCGGCAGATCCGTCTGCGACTTGATCCGCGCCACCTCGGGGGCCACGTCGGCGGCCTCGGCCTCGGCCGATCCGGTGATCCCGGTGATCGACACGTAATAGACAAAGCCGCTGGTGTTCTCCAGAACCTTGGGAAGGCGCTTGTTATCGGTCGTCGGCGTCGCCAGCCGGATGAAGTTCAGCCCCGCCTTCGCCGCGGGGATGCACAGTTCCTCATCCTCTTCGGGCGGCAGGTCCACCACGATCAGCCCGTCGATCCCCGCCGCGCGCGCATCGTCCAGGAACCGCGCAACGCCGCGATTGTAGATCGGGTTGTAGTAGCCCATCATCACGATCGGCGTCGCGTCGTCGCCCTTGCGGAACTCGGTCGCCATGTCCAGCGTCTTCTGCAAGGTCTGCCCCGCGGCCAGCGCCCGCTGACCGGCCAGCTGGATCGTCGGCCCGTCGGCCATCGGGTCGGTGAACGGCATGCCCAGTTCGATCACGTCCACGCCCGCGCCCGGCAGCCCCTTCACCAGCTCCAGCGAGGTGTCATAATCGGGGTCTCCCGCCATCACGTAGGCAACGAAGGCTTTCTTGCCCTGCGCGCGCAGGTCGGCGAATTTGGCGTCGATACGGGTCATGTTGCTGCGTCCTTGCTGATCGGCTCGCCCCGATGTGCCGCAAAAGCGCGGCAAACTCAATCGCTGATGCACACCGCGCGCGCCCTTGTCACGCCGCGCCCCCCGCAGTAAGAGCGGCCCAAACCAAGGAGGGCGCGACATGGGTTTCAAAATGGGCATCGTCGGGTTGCCGAACGTGGGCAAGTCCACATTGTTCAACGCGCTGACGCGCACCGCCGCCGCGCAGGCCGCGAATTTCCCGTTCTGCACGATCGAGCCCAACGTCGGAGAGGTCGCCGTACCCGACGCGCGCCTTGACACGCTGGCCCGCATCGCCGGGTCGAAAACCACGATCCCCACGCGCATGACCTTCGTCGACATCGCCGGCCTGGTCAAAGGCGCCAGCCGCGGCGAGGGGCTGGGCAACCAGTTCCTCGCCAATATCCGCGAGGTCGATGCCATTGCCCACGTGCTGCGCTGTTTCGAAGATGGCGACGTCACCCATGTCGAGGGCCGCGTCGATCCGGTGGCCGACGCCGACACCATCGAGACCGAGCTGATGCTGTCGGACATGGAAAGCATCGAGAAACGCCTCGCCGGGCTGGCCCGCAAGATCAAGGGCGGCGACAAGGACGCCGTGCAACAGGACCGCCTGCTGCGCGCCGCGCTTGCCGCGCTCAACGATGGCCGCCCCGCCCGCACCGTCGCGGTGGACGAGGACGACGCCAAGGCGTGGCGGATGCTGCAACTGCTGACGGCCAAACCGGTGCTCTATGTCTGCAACGTGCCCGAATCCGACGCCGCCACCGGTAATGCCCAATCCGAACGCGTCGCCGAAATGGCCGCCGCGCAGGGCAACGCCCACGTCGTGATCTCGGCCCGGATCGAAGAGGAACTGTCGCAGCTCGACGCCGAGGAAGCGGCAATGTTCCTTGAGGAAATGGGCCTGCAGGAGCCGGGGCTGGATCGCCTGATTCGCGCCGGGTACGAGCTGCTGCACCTCGAGACCTTCTTTACCGTCGGCCCCAAGGAGGCCCGCGCCTGGACCATTCCCGCCGGCACGCAGGCCCCCAGGGCCGCCGGCGTGATTCACGGCGATTTCGAGCGCGGGTTCATCCGCGCGGAAACCATTTCCTACGATGATTTCGTCGCCCATGACGGCGAGCAGGGCGCCAAGGAGGCCGGCCGCATGCGCGCCGAGGGCAAGGCCTATGTCGTGCGTGACGGCGACGTGCTGCACTTCCTGTCCAACACCTGAACGACGGTCGCGGGGCACGTGCGCCGCGATTGAATGGCGGCTTCGAGCCCTTTACGCCGGATCAGGCT
>CAZOKA010000101.1:0-8382 GCA_964580265.1 uncultured Rhodobacterales bacterium
CCCATCGAGAACTCGCCAAAGAACGGCTGCACGTCGCGGATCGCCGCGCCCTTTGATCCGGCGGTGGAATAGCGCACATGCCCGATCGCCAGCGCGCCGGGCAGCGTTTGCATCAGGGTTTGCGAGGTGAAGTTGTCGCGCACATAGCCGAACCGATGCGCCGCGTTGAACCCTGAGTCGGGATCGTAGGCGACGATACCGCCGGCCTCTTGCCCGCGATGTTGCAGGGCATGCAGGCCAAGGGCGACGAAATTGGCGGCGTCACTGACACCGAGAACCCCGTAAACGCCACATTCCTCGCGCAGTTTGTCGTCGTCGAAGGGATGGGCGGGAGGCATTTGCTTGGACAAGGCGGACAGCTCCGAATCCGTTTGGCAGGACTTTGTGCACTACATAAGCGCTTGATCCGCCAGTGTCACGAAAGGATCACAAAACAGTTTGAAACCGACGCGGCGGCGTTCGCGGCCGCGCGGCGCCCTCATTCGGGGGCGTCGCACACGCTGACAAGCGTCTCGTATTGTTGCGTGATCCAGCCAAGCGCCTGTTCGGGATCGCGATTCTCGATCTGCGTCGTCATCCGCCCGAAAATCTGGGCCGAGCGGCTGTCGTCGATCATTGCCACATCCTGACCCGTCATGATCGTGTCGTAGACGAAGAACGCCACCGCAACCAGCAAGATACCGCGCAGAACCCCGAACAGGAAACCGGCCCCCTGGTCCAGCCCGCCAATGGCTGAACGTTGCACCACTGTGGAAAACAGCGGCGTGAACAGCGATGCAATCACCAGCGCCACCGCGAAAACCGCTGCAAAGGCCGCGATCACCGACAATTCGCAACTGTCGGCGATGATCGACCCGATCATCGGGATTTCCTTGACCAGGGGCTGCACCTGCGGCGCAAAGATAAACCCGACGACCGCCGCCGCGATCCAGCCGACAATGGCCAGCGTTTCGCGCACGATTCCGCGCGAATAGGCCAGTACGGCCGATAGCAGAATGATCAGCGCCACCACGCCGTCGATGATGGTAAAGCCGTCCATGTCCCTCGTATCCCCGCATCTCAAGCGCTCAACCGGCGCCAAAAACCTCGCCCACAAAAGCCGTCAGATCGCCCATCTGGGTCAGTTTCAGGCCGCTGTTCCCGCCCGGCTTGCCGCCCGAAGGGGTAATGGCTGCCGTGAAACCAAGTTTTTGCGCTTCTTTCAACCTGTTTTCGCTCTGCCCGACGGGTCGCAAGGCGCCCGACAGGCTGATTTCCCCGAAAACCACCGTTTCGGCCGGCAGGGCCACATCCTCGCGCGCGCTCAGCAGCGCAGCCGCCACGGCCAGGTCGGCGGCTGGCTCGCTGATCTTCATGCCGCCGGCCACGTTCAGGTAAACATCGAGCCCGGCAAACGGAATGCCGCATCGGGCCTCCAGCACCGCCAGGATCATCGCCAGGCGCCCGCCATCCCATCCAACCACCGTGCGGCGCGGCTGTGACAGGGACGAGGGCGCAACAAGCGCCTGGAACTCCACCAGCACCGGGCGTGTGCCCTCGATCCCCGAAAACACCACCGAGCCGGGCGTCGGCTGTCCGCGCTCCGACAGGAACAGCTCCGAGGGGTTGGCCACCTCCGACAGGCCACCCCCCGTCATCTCGAACACGCCGATCTCGTCGGCCGGGCCGAAGCGGTTCTTGACGCTGCGCAGGATGCGAAACTGATGCCCGCGCTCGCCTTCGAAATACAGAACGCAATCGACCATGTGTTCCACCACGCGCGGGCCGGCGATCTGGCCCTCCTTGGTGACATGGCCGACCAGGACGACAGACATGTCGCGCCGCTTGGCGAAACTGGTCAGCTCATGCGCCGCCGCGCGCACCTGTGCCACGCTGCCCGGCGCACTTTCGACATTGTCGGCCCATATCGTCTGGATCGAATCAATGATCACCAGTTGCGGCTTTTCCTCTTCCAGCGTTGTCAGGATGTCCCGAAGGTTCGTTTCGGCCGCCAGTTGCACCGGCGCATCCGTCAGCCCCAGCCGCTGCGCGCGCATGCGCACCTGCGCGCTGGCCTCTTCGCCCGACACATACAGCGTCTTCAGCCCCGCACGCGCGAACCGCGCCGCGCCTTGCAACAACAGCGTCGATTTGCCGATCCCCGGATCGCCCCCCACCAGGATGGCCGAGGACGGGACAAGCCCCCCGCCCAGCACGCGGTCCAACTCGTCCATGCCTGACCGGGTGCGCGGCGGCGGCGGCTCCTGCGTGGCCAGGTCGGTCAGCGCTACCGCCCGCCCGCGCCGCGCGCCAAGCGCCTTTGATGGCGGTCCGGCCGATAGCGGCTTTTCCTCGACGATGGTGTTCCACGCCCCGCACGCATCGCAGCGCCCTGACCACTTGGTCGTCGCGGCGCCGCAGGCGGTACAGGTGAAGCTGGTGCTCTTTGCCATCGCTTTCTTCTGCCCGAGGCGGCCGTGTGGTGCAAGCGCATGTTGCCCGCCGGGCGGCGCTACAGGGCCGCGGCCCATAGTCCGACCAAGGCCAGTAGTAGAACCCCGTGCACCGCGTCGATCCCGCGCCAGCGTGCACCGCGCAGCGCCGCCGACACGCCCAGGCACGCGGACGCCAGCAGCGGCATCCCCATGCCCCCCCCAAGCGCCGTCACCTGGAACGCCGCCATGTGCACCGGACCCGAGTATAGCCCGAGCAAAGGCGGGCCAAAGCGCGCCGCCAGCCCGATCAGCGCCACTGCCGCGGCAACCGCGGCCGCCGCGCGTACCCATCTGCCGCGCCCGGCCCCCACGCGCAACAGGGCCAGCAACAGGATTGCCGGCAAGTACAAGTACGATTTCAACAGCAGGAAGCCGATCAATATCGGGCTCGGCTCGAACATCTCAACGCACCGCCTCGATCGGGCCTGTCGCGCGGCCGTGGATGAACTGGTCAAGATACGGATCGCCCGAATCGTCGAGTTGCGACACCGGGCCGGTCCACTGGATTATCCCGTCATGCAGCATCGCGACCTTGTCGGCGATTGCGCGCACCGATGTCATGTCGTGGGTGATGGCCATGGCCGTGGCCCCCATTTCCACCACGATCTCGCGGATCAATTCGTTGATGACGCCCGACATGATCGGATCCAGCCCCGTGGTTGGCTCGTCGAAAAAGATGATCTCGGGTTCGGCACAGATGGCGCGCGCCAACCCGACGCGCTTTTGCATCCCACCAGACAGTTCGGCCGGGTACTTGTCGGCGGCATCCGGCGTCAGGCCGACGCGGCGCAGCTTCTCGATGGCGATTTCGCGCGCCTCGGGCCAGGGCCGCTTGAGGCTGCCACGCAGCAGCCGGAACGCCACGTTCTGCCAGACCGGCAGGCTGTCGAACAGCGCACCGCCCTGGAACAGCATTCCGAACCGCGCCAGGAACGCGTCACGATCTCCGCTGCCCACGTCGCGGCCGTCCACCTCGATGGTGCCGCTATCAGGCTGCACAAGCCCCAGGATGCACTTGATCGCCACCGATTTCCCGGTGCCCGAGCCGCCGATGATGACCATGCTCTCACCCTTCGGCACGTCCAGCGTCACGCCCCGCAGAACGTGATTGTCGCCAAAGGCCTTATGAACATCGTGCAACGTGATCATGCCGAGAAAAACAGCTCCGTCAGAATGTAATTGGCCGCCAGGATCAGGATCGAGGCCGCCACCACCGCCGATTTGGTGGCTCGTCCCACGCCCTGCGCGCCGCGGCCCGAATGCATGCCATGATAGCACCCCATCACCGCCACGATGAACCCGAACACCGCGCCCTTGATCAGACCCGAAACGACATCCCACCGCTCAAGGAAATCCACCGTGTTGTTCAGGTATGTGCCCGGATTGAACTCCAGTCGCGTCACTCCGACCATGTAGCCGCCCATGATCCCGATGGCGTCGCCCACCCCCACCAGCACCGGCACCGCCAGCGTCGCCGCCAGCACGCGCGGCAGGGTCAGGTATTTCATCGGGTGTGTGGATAGGGTCACCAGTGCGTCTATCTGCTCGGTCACCTTCATGGTGCCGATCTCGGCCGCGATGGATGAGGCCACCCGCGCCGCCACCATCAACCCGCCCAGGACCGGCCCCAGCTCGCGCACCATGCCGATCGCCACGATCGAAGGCACCACGGATTCGGCGTTGAACCGCGATCCGCCGGCATAAATTTGCAGCGCCAGCGCGCCGCCCGTGAACAGCGCCGTCAGTCCCACCACCGGCAGCGACAGCCACCCGATCTGCACCAATGCCTGCCCGAACTCGCGCCAGTAGAACGGTGGGCGCAGGGCGTGGCTGACGGTATCGGCGGCGAACAGGGCGATGCGCCCGATCAGGGCCAGCGCCCCCAGGACCGAGCGGCCAAGCGCGGCGATCGGGGCGGCGGCGCTCATGCGCCATGCAGGCGCCGCGTATAGCGCCCCCCCAGCGATGTCAGGATCTCGTAGCCGATGGTGTCGATCAGCCCGGCCAGGTCATCGACCCCCTGCTGCGTTCCCAGAACTTCCAGTGCCGTTGGCTCTTCGGGCAGATGGGTGATGTCCACGCCGATCAGGTCCATCGAAATGCGCCCGCGCACGGGGCAGGGAATACGCCCCGCATAAAGCGACAGCCACGGCCCCAGCAGCCGCATGATCCCGTCGGCATAGCCCGCTGCGATGGTGGCGATGCGGGTGTCCTGCGGCGCGGTCCAGGTATTGCCATAACCCACGGTTTCCCCGGCGCTGACCCACCGGCTCTGGATCACCGGGATCGACAGGTGGGCAACCGGCCGCGCCTCGGCAAAGGGCAGCCCGCCATAAAGGCCGATGCCCGGGCGCGTCAGGTCAAAATGGTACTTCGGCCCCATCAGGATGCCGCCGGTCGCCGCCAGGGACCGCGGCACGTTCAGGCCCGCTGTCATCTCGCTGAATGCCCGCAACTGCTGCGCGTTCATCGGGTGATCGGGTTCGTCCGCGCAGGCCATGTGCGACATGATCAGGCTGGGCCGCTGCTGTATGGCGATGTCTTGCAGGGCCGCCCATTCGCTGGGCTCCATGCCAAGGCGATTCATGCCCGTATCAAGCTGAACGCCGAACGGCGCACCGGGCAGGGCCTCGACATGGCGCAGCATCTGGTCGATCGAATTGATCATCGGCACCAGTTGCAAATCGTCGATCATCTCGGTGTCGCCGGCCATGTGGCCGGAAAACACGTTGATCTCTGGCCCCGGTCCAAGCGCCTGGCGGATCGCGGCGCCTTCTTCCGCGACGGCCACGAAAAACCGCCGCGCCCCGGCCCGCGCCAGCGCGCGCGCCACCTGTCCGGCGCCAAGGCCATAGCCATCAGCCTTGACCACCGCCGCGGTTTCAACCTGTGCGGAGGAGCGGGAATCGAGCGCGCGCCAGTTCGCGACGAGCGCCTCGAGATCTATGGTAAGCGAGCCACTGGACATGCGCGTTTCTTGACAGCCTCTCGCCTCAGGTCAAGCGGAAAGACACCCCGTCCATCCCGCAGGGGATCGCCGCAGCGCCCGCGCACGTCCCCGCCCGCGCGCCGCTCCTTCATCTTGCCTGAAATACTCCGGGGGGTTCGGGGGGCTGGCCCCCCGTCGCCGGATACGTGCGCGGCCTCAGAATTCCTGCGCGCCGCCATCCTGCTGCCAGGGTTTGACCAGGTTGCCAAAACGGGTGAATTGCCCCTCAAAGCTCAACTCGACAGTCCCGATCGGCCCGTGACGCTGCTTGCCGATGACAACCTCGGCCTTGCCGTGCAGCCGCTCCATCTCCTCGGTCCACTTGGCCATCGCTTCGAGGTCGTGATCACCCGGCTTCTCGCGTTCCTTGTAGTATTCCTCTCGGAATACGAACATCACCACGTCGGCATCCTGCTCGATCGAGCCGGATTCTCGCAGGTCCGATAGCTGCGGGCGCTTGTCTTCGCGCGATTCTACCTGACGGCTGAGCTGCGACAGTGCAATCACCGGGATGTCCAGTTCCTTGGCGATGGCCTTGAGGCCCATGGAAATCTCGGAAATCTCGTTCACCCGGTTTTCCGATCGCCCGGTGCCGCGCACCAGTTGCAAATAGTCCACTATCAGCACGTCCAGGCCATGCGTCCGTTTGAGCCGCCGCGCCCGCGCCGCCAACTGGCTGATCGGCAGGGCAGGCGTGTCGTCGATATAAAGCGGGCAGGCCTCCAGCGCCTTGGCCGCATCGACGAAGCGGCGGAACTCCGTCTCGGTCATGTCGCCGCGGCGGATCTGCTCGCTTGGCACTTCGGCGGCTTCGGACAGGATGCGCGCGGCCAACTGCTCGGCGCTCATCTCGAGGCTGTAGAACCCCACGACGCCGCCCTGGACCGTGCCCTCGGTGCCGTCGGGCAGGGTGCCACGCTTGTAGGCCTTGGCGATGTTGAACGCGATGTTTGTGGCCAGCGATGTCTTGCCCATCGACGGACGCCCGGCCAGAATCAGCAGGTCCGAGCGATGCAAGCCGCCCAGCTTGCGATCCATGTCGGTCAGCCCGGTGGACACCCCCGCCAGCCCGCCATCGCGCTGGTAGGCGGCATTGGCCACGTTCACCGCGTCGGTGACCGCCTTGAGAAAGGATTGAAACCCGCTTTCGGTCTGGCCCTGCTCGGCCAGTTGGTACAGCGCCTGTTCGGCCTCGACGATCTGCTCTCGCGGCTCGTTGTCCACCTCGACGCGCGACGCCTTGGAGGCGATGTCGCGGCCCAGCCCGATCAACTCGCGCCGCACCGCAAGGTCGTAGATCATCTGCGCGTAGTCGCGCACCGCGTAGGCGCTGATTGCCGCCCCGGCCAGTCGTACCAGGTAGGCGGGCCCGCCCAGTTCCTTCAGGCCCTCGTCCTCCTCGAAGAACGCCTTCAGCGTAACCGGCGAGGCAAGGTTGTTCTTGGCGATACGGGCGGCGGCGGTCTCGAAGATGCGCGCGTGCACCGGATCATAGAAATGCTTCGGCCCGATGATGCTGGCGACACGGTCATAAAGATCATTGTTGGTCAGGATCGCGCCCAGAAGCTGTTGCTCGGCCTCGATCGAATGCGGCATCGTCTCGGCATCTTCGACCTGCGCGCCGGTTGGGTTGAATGCTGCGATTTCGTTCATGTGCCTCGGTGTCCAGCGTTGTGGGTGCCGTGCCTGCCTGTCCCGGCCAGCCGCGGAATCGGCTGTGCCTGTATTATCCAAGACCGGGCGGGCAGGGCAAATTGTATGTTTCTGGGGGCAATCTGTGGATATCCCCGCCGCACACTCAATCTAGCATGAATAGCGCCGCCCGCGCCAACATATTGTGGCGCTCAACCGCGCGCTTCTTGCCATGCGCGTGGGTCGGCAAGAAAGGATTCGACCTCGGACAGAGTGGCATCGTCGAACGCGCCCTGCACGCGGGCCTCGGCCAGGACATCGTGCCAGGTGCACAGGTGGTGCAAGCTGACGCCGTGATCGCCCAGCGTCTTCTCGGTCTCGGGAAAGATGCCGTAGTAGAAGATCACAGCCGTGTGGGCACAGGTTGCCCCGGTCTCGCGGATGGCATCGACGAACGACAGCTTCGATCCGCCATCCGTCGTCAGATCCTCGACCAGCAGCACGCGCTGGCCCTCGTGCATCGCGCCCTCGATACGCGCGTTGCGCCCGTATCCCTTGGGTTTCTTGCGCACATAGGTCATCGGCAGGCCCATCCGCTCGGCCACCAGCGCGGCAAAGGGAATGCCCGCGGTTTCTCCACCGGCGATGTTGTCGAAGGCTTCGAATCCGGCGTTGCGCATCACGGTAATGGTCAGGAAATCCATCACGGTCGCGCGGATGCGCGGGTAGGAAATCAGCTTGCGACAGTCGATATAGGTCGGGCTGGGCAGCCCCGAGGCCAGCGTGAAAGGCGTTTGCGCATTGAAATGCACCGCCTCGATCTCCAGCAGCATCCGCGCGGTCAGGCGGGCGATTTCTTCCTTCGTGGGATAGGCTGTCGGGATCATGTAAGGCGTCCTTGCTGGCTGGCGGCTTGTCTTGGTGTCACGTCACTGCGCGGGTTTAGCCGCGGCGCGCGGATTCGTCATCTGTTTCTTTTAGGCCGCCTGATCGCCGGGCAGGGGCCTTGGATCGAGGGTGTAACGATCCAGCGCGTATTCGTGTCGTTCGGTCGTATCAGGGTCGCGAAAACCCCGGCAACCCCTGGGCCAAACCGTGTGGCATTTGTGCGAAGCGGCTGTACGATGACGGACTCTGGAGCCGTGAATTGATGCATGTTCGAAATCCGCAAGCCAGAATCCTGCGCGCATGATATTGATTTTCTGGTGGTCATGGTGCTGCTGGAGAGAATCGAACTCTCGACCTCTCCCTTACCAAGGGAGTGCTCTACCTCTGAGCTACAGCAGC
>CAZOKA010000102.1:0-5022 GCA_964580265.1 uncultured Rhodobacterales bacterium
ACCAGCGTGTTCATGTAGGTTTCGAAAGGGTCTGTCATATCTGCCTGCCTGCAAGAGTTTGATCATCATTGATGGGAAGAAGCTAAGGGAGTCTTAGTGTCGCGCCCAACGGGCTGCAAGGGGCGGCGCTCCATTTCTCGCTCCGCGCAAGACCTGAACGCACCGCCATCTCCACGAGACGACGCAAGCTATGTCACCCAGCATCCATCATTCTCGCCAACGTACTGCGCCCGAGGTGACAAGATGCTGCAATGCGGCAGAGCAACGCGGATACCATGAACCCGCCTTGTTCGGTCTACTCCACGGCAGCCGGCGCGTCAGGCGATTGACCATTACCAGAGGAGTTGCCTCCCCCACTCTCGTCATTGCCTGTATCGGAGCCGGAATCAGGTTTGCGTTCCGACTTGGGCTTGCGCGGTGCACCAGAGCGCGTGCGCGGGCTGCGTTGTTTACGCGGCTTGCTCTCCGGCGTTTCCACAAGGGTGCTTTCCTCGGTCGGCGCCTCGGCAGCGGAAGCGGTGCTTTCGTCGTCCGGTTCCTTGACCTTGCCCTGCTGCTCGCCACCGGCGTTCCCTTCGCGCTCCTGGCGCTGCGCACGTTCACGGTCTCGCTCGGCTTGCCGCTCGCGGTTCTCGCGTTCCTGTTGTTCGCGGCGCTGATCCATCTCGCGCTGCGCTTCGCTCAACATACGCAAGTAGTGTTCGGCGTGCTGTTGAAAGTTCTCGGCCGCCACCCTGTCATTGCCAAGCTGGGCATCGCGCGCCAACTGGTTGTACTTGTCGATGATCTGCTGAGGGGTGCCACGCACCTTACCCTCAGGACCCGAGCTATCGAATACCCGGTTTACGATATTCCCGACAGAGCGCCCGGAATTGCGGTTCGACTTGGACCGCGACCTTGATTTGCTTGATCTCATGTTTTCAGTGTCCAGCCTTGGCACATTCTCGTTGTTTTCCGCGTTGCGCCTCATGCGCTGTGTAACATTTGCGGTCACAACATTTTCTGGCTTGGCGTCAGACGGGACCGCCGCAAGGCATCCACCACTCTGACGCCCCTGAGATGTCATGCCAACGGCACGGTGACAAGGGGGAAGCAGGCAATTTACGCACTTTTTCCCGAATTTACCGATGTTTTCGTTGCATTTTAGTCGCTTGTGGCACGCACCACGCGGTCGCGACCGTCCAGATCGGGCAGAATGTCGATATTGGAAAATCCCGCAATTTGCACCAAACTGGCCACCGCCCCCCCCTGTGTCGGGCCAATTTCAAGCATCATGCGCCCTCCAGGCACAAGATAGGCAGCGGCATGGGCCGCAATCGCACGATACGCATCCAGGCCATCGCTTTCGTCGGTCAGCGCCATGCGCGGCTCGTACATCAGTTCGGGCGCGAGGGCCTGCATTTCCTCCGCCGGGATGTAAGGAGGATTGGACACGATCAGATCGAAGCGCCCGGCAACTTCGCCAAACCAGTCGCCATGCAGAAAATCACATCTATCCGCCACGCCAAGCCGGCGCGCGTTTCGCCTTGCCACACTCAAGGCACCTGGCGACAAATCGGTGCCAACGCCCCTGGCCGCTGGCCGCTCGGCCAATAGCGTGAGCAGGATCGCACCCGACCCGGTGCCAAGATCGAGAACCGTGCCGAAGGGCGCGGCCAGCGCCGCCTCGATCAGCGTTTCCGTCTCGGGGCGCGGGTCCAACACATCGGGCCCGACAGCAAACCACCGCCCGTAAAACAGCCGCCGGCCGATCAGGTGCGAAACAGGTTCTCGCGCGGCGCGGCGGTGCACAAGTTCCCAAAACCTGTCATACTGCTCGGCGCGGATGGATTCGTGCGCGTTCAGTATCAGGCGCGATGGATCAATTCCCAGAACATGCGCCATGAGGTGCCCTGCATCGCGCGCAGCCCCTTCGATCCCGCACTTGTCCAGATAGCGGCCCGCATCACGCAACGCGCCGCCAACCTCAAAGCCCGGATCATCGGCGGGGCCTGCGCCGTCAGACATCGTTCATCTCGGCCATCAACGCCGCCTGATGATCGCTGATCAGGGCATCGATAATCTCGTCCAGATCGCCCATCATCACCTGGTCCAGCTTGTAAAGCGTCAGGTTGATCCGGTGATCGGTCACTCGCCCCTGCGGAAAGTTGTAGGTACGGATGCGTTCGCTGCGGTCGCCGCTGCCGACCTGTGCACGCCGATCCGCGGCCCGGTCGCCCGCGATACGCTGGCGCTCGAGATCGAAAAGCCGGGCGCGCAGCACACCCATTGCGATCTCGCGGTTGCGGTGCTGGGATTTTTGCGAACTGGTCACGACGATGCCCGTCGGCAGATGGGTGATACGCACCGCCGAATCGGTGGTGTTCACATGCTGTCCGCCCGCACCGCTGGATCGCATCGTGTCGATCCTCAAATCGTTCGGATCAATCTCGACATCCACCTCCTCGGCCTCGGGCAGCACGGCCACCGTGGCGGCCGAAGTGTGAATACGCCCCCCCGATTCGGTGCTGGGCACCCGCTGCACCCTGTGCACGCCGCTTTCGAACTTGAGTCGCGCAAACACGCCCGCGCCCTTCACGTGGGCCACCACCTCGCGGATACCGCCAAGCTCGGTCTCCTGCATCTCGACGATGTCCATGCTCCACCCGCGCGCCTCGGCATAGCGTTGGTACATCCGCAGCAGATCAGCCGCGAACAACGCCGCCTCGTCACCGCCGGTGCCGGGGCGAATCTCGATCATCGCCGGGCGAGCATCGGCCGCGTCCTTGGGCAGCAGCGCCTTGTGCAAATCCGCCTCGACGGTCTCCAGCCGCTCTTCCAGCTTCGGCAATTCCTCCTGCGCCAGCGCACGCATTTCGTCGTCATCCAGCATCGCCCGCGTCTCTTCGATCTCGGACATGAGGGCATCATGCGCGGCCACCTGTTGGGCCACCGGGCGCAATTCCGCGTATTCCCGGCCCAGGGCAGCTATATCGCCGCTCCCCTCGGCCAAACGGGCCTCGAGATATTCGAAACGTTGGGTAATCCGGTCCAGCCGGTCGCGCGAGATCATGGCTCTGCTGTCCCCTATTCGCCCCCTTTGGTCAAGAGGGCAGCCCATGCTATCATCCGCACATGAAACACAAACCGGCCCTTTTGCTTGCGCCATTGTGCCTTGCGATGCCCCTGCCCGGCTCATCCGCTGCGCTCGCCGATGCCGCGATCGGCGGCAAGACGGTGGAGTGTTATTGCACGGACAGCAACGGCACACGCGTCGAGTTGGGGCAAAGCATCTGCCTGCAGGTGGACGGGCGCATGTTCACCGCACAGTGCCAGATGTCCCTCAATGTGCCCATGTGGCGCGAGGTGGCATCAGGCTGCCTCAGCTCACGCATCGCGCCCCAATTGCTCGAGCCACCGAGCGACCCGGGCCTTGTTGACCCCCGTATCTGAGCGCCCGAACCGCAGCCTGGCGTGAATAATGAGCATATCATCCCGCAGCGTGATCGTCGTGTAGTCGGGAAATCCCCACAACGCCGACCGCGTGACATAGGTAAGCATCCCCTCGTCCAGAGAACCGGCCAGGTGCGCGGTACGCGGCGTGGCGCGAATGATCGCGTCCAGCCGCGCCAACGTCTCGTGCCCGGCCGGAATAGTACGGATCACACCGCTGTCGAAGTTCCGGTTCGACGCGTTATTCGGCGCGATATGCCAACGCGCCGGGTCCGATGGCGCAAGCCTCACCCACATGGCCAGGCCGATCACCGCCGCCAGACCCGCCACAAGCACAACGGTAAACCAGTTCACTGCCAATCTCCTGTCGGTTGCCTCATGCGCGCCGTGTCCAGCCCCAAAGCGCGATCAACTCCATCGCCACATGCGCGCCCGCCACGGCCGTGGCGCCGGTGGTGTCATAGGGCGGAGAGACCTCCATCACATCGCCGCCCACAAGGTTGATCCCCGCCAGCTCGCGCAGGATCGCCGCCGCTTGCCAACTGGCCAACCCGCCCCACACGGGCGTGCCGGTACCGGGCGCAAACGCGGGATCGAGCGCATCAATATCGAAACTGATGTAAACCGGGTTGTCGCCCACCAACTCCTTGACGCGGGCCACCACTGCCGCCGTGCCTTGCTCATGCACGCTGCGCGCGTCGATATAGGACATGCCAAGATAGTCGTCGCATTCCGTCCTGATCCCGATCTGAACCGAACGCGCCGGGTCCACCACTCCGGTCTTCACCGCCTTGTACATCATCGTTCCGTGGTCGATCCGGTCCATGTCGTCGTCGCGCCACAGGTCGGAATGCGCGTCGAACTGGATCACCGACATCGGCCCGTATTTTCCGGCATGCGCCTGCAGAGCGGGCAACGTGCAATAGTGATCACCGCCCAGCATGATCGCCCCTGCCCCGGCCGACAGGATGCCGCCGATATGAGCGCGCAGGGCTGCGGGAAACTCGGACACCTTGGCATAATCGAACGGCATATCACCGCAGTCGGCAATCGCGATCTCACCCAATGGATCATAGCCCCAGCCATAGGGCGGATCATAGGGCTGAAGGCAACTCGCCTCGCGGATCGCGCGCGGACCCAGCCGCGCGCCGGGCCGGTTGGTTACCGCCTGATCGAACGGCACCCCCGTTACCGCCAGATCGACGCCGGTCAGATCCTTGGTATAGCGCCGGCGCAGGAACGATGTCGCCCCACCAAAGGTGTTTTCATGCGTCAGCCCGCGAAGGTTTTCTCGCGTGAAGGCCTGATCGACCTGGGTCTTGGCGTCTTCCAGAGCCATGAGTGTTCTCCTTCCCCGTGATGTTTCCGGCGCGCCTCAGGCGGCCGGTGCGCTCTGCTCGACGATCCGCGCAAAGAAAGACGCGCCGACCGGCGCCACCGCGTCATTGAAATCGAACGCGGGATGATGCAGGCCCGCCGCCTCGCCCTGCCCCAGGAACAGGTAGGCGCCGGGCCGCGCTTGTAGCATGTAGGAAAAATCCTCGGCGCCCATCTCGCGTGTCATCTCGGCGTTGACATGGGCCGCGCCGG
>CAZOKA010000102.1:5122-8351 GCA_964580265.1 uncultured Rhodobacterales bacterium
AAATCCTCGGCGCCCATCTCGCGTGTCATCTCGGCGTTGACATGGGCCGCGCCGGACACTTCCGCAGCCACCCCGGCGGCAAAGGCCGTCTGCGCCGCATGGTTGATCGTGGCAGGGTAGAGCATGTCGTAATCCAGCTCTGCTGACACGCCATAGCTGGCCGCCTGCCCCGCGACGATCTCGGCCATGCGGGTGCGGACCATGTCCTGAACCGTGGATGAGAAGCTGCGCACCGTGCCGCCGACATAAGCGGTATCAGGCACGATATTGTCGGCGCTGCCGGTATGGATCTGCGTGACTGAGATCACCAGATCATCCAGCGCATAATGATTGCGACTGGTGATCGTCTGGATCGCCTGCGCAATCCCCACCGCCGCCATCACCGGGTCGCGCGCGTCATGCGGCATCGCGCCGTGACCGCCAAATCCCTTGATATTTATGTGAAAACTGTCAACCGCCGCCATGATCGGCCCCGGCGTTGTCTGGAAGTTTCCCGCCTCAAGCCCCGGCAAGGTATGCAGCGCATAGATCGAATCCACGCCAAACCGGTCCATGATCCCCTCTTCGACCATGACGCCGCCACCGCCGCCGTTTTCCTCGGCCGGCTGAAACACCAGCACGGCGCGCCCCGCGAAATTACGCGTCTCGGCAAGGTATCGCGCCGCCCCCAACAGCATCGTCGTGTGCCCGTCATGGCCGCAGGCATGCATCGCGCCCGGCCGCTTGGACGCCCATTCCGCGCCTGTCGCCTCGTGGATCGGCAGTGCATCCATATCGGCACGCAACGCCGTCACCGGGCCGTCCCCCTTGCCCTCGATCACCGCGACGATACCGGTCTTGGCGATACCTTCATGGATCTCGTCCACCCCGAATTCGCGCAGGCGCTCGGCCACGAACCCCGCGGTTTCGTACAGGTCGTACGCTAATTCCGGATGTTGATGCAAATGCCGCCGCCAGGCGGTCATGTCGTCGGCAAACCCGGCAATGCGGTTGATAACGGCCATGGGTGGACTCCTTGAAGGGCTCAGGTCAGGTTGCACTCAACACCAGGAACGGAGCAGTCGCAATGCCCAAGACCACCCCCGCCGATGCGCCCGAAGGCGCGCTTTCCCGCTTGCTGTGGATCATGTGCAAGTTGCGCGATCCCGACACCGGCTGCCCGTGGGACGTTGAGCAGGATTTCACCACCATCGCCCCCTACACGATCGAGGAAGCCTACGAGGTGGCCGATGCGATCGAACACGCCGATTGGCCCGAACTGGAGGGCGAGCTGGGTGATCTGCTGCTACAGGTCGTGTTTCACGGACAAATCGGCGCCGAGGCGGGTTTGTTCGATTTCGACAGTATCGCGCGGCGTGTCGGCGACAAGATGATCGCGCGTCATCCCCACGTGTTCGGGGACGAGAGCCGCGAGAAATCCGCCGCGCAACAGACCCGCGACTGGGAGGCGATCAAGGCCACCGAACGCGCCGGAAAGGATCAGGGAGGCGCGCTGGACGGTGTCGCGCTTGGTTTGCCCGCGCTGACCCGTGCGCTCAAGCTGCAAAAGCGCGCCGCGCGCGTCGGCTTCGACTGGCCCCAGACCGACGAGGTGCTGGACAAGATCGTGGAAGAAGCCGGCGAGCTGGCCGAAGCCCGCGATGACATGACCCAGGCCGAGATCGACGAGGAGTTCGGCGATCTGCTCTTCGTCATGGTAAACCTAGGCCGCCATCTGGGCGTCGACGCAGAAACCGCGCTGCGTGCCGCCAACGCCAAGTTCACGCGCCGCTTCACCCATATCGAATCACAGCTCGCGCAAATCGGAAAGACACCGCAAGAATCCGACCTAAGCGAAATGGATGCCTTGTGGGACGCCGCCAAGGCCATCGAGAGGGGGGAAGAGAGCGCAAATTAATTCCGACTTTTTTATTCAGCTATTGACCCGAGTATTTTTGTCGGAATATAGAAAAAGCATCGCAACACCCGTCCAAAGAGGATATTCGATGCCAATTCCCCTGAAATCCGCATTTCTGGCCGTGACCGCCGTCGCGGTCGCGGCCCCTGCAATCGCGCAAGAGGTCAACCTCTATTCCTACCGGCAACCCGACCTGCTGGCGCCGTTAACCGATGCCTTCACCGACGAGACAGGCATCACAGTGAATGTCGCGCATCTCGACAAGGGCATGGTCGAGCGGCTCAAGGCCGAGGGCAAGCGCTCGCCCGCGGACCTGGTGCTGACGGTCGATATCTCGCGCCTCGCGGCGGTGGTGGATGCCGGCCTTACCCAAGCAGTCGAAAGCGACACGCTGAACGCCAACGTGCCCGACATCTATCACGACCCCGACGGGCATTGGTGGGGCCTGACGACGCGCGCCCGTATCGTCTATGCCAGCAAGGACCGCGTCGCCGAGGGCGCGCTGACCAACTACGAACAACTGGCCGACCCCGAATGGAAAGGCCGCATCTGCACCCGCTCGGGCACCCATCCTTATAACGTCGCCCTGGTTGCGGCCATGCTGCATCACCACGGCGCGGATGAGACCCGCACTTGGCTGGAAGGCGTGAAAGCAAACCTCGCCCGCAAACCGCAAGGCAATGACCGCGCACAGATCAAGGCGATCTGGGCCGGAGAATGCGACGTCAGCCTTGGCAACACCTATTACATGGGCAAGATGCTGGAAGATGACGAACAAACCGCCTGGGCCAACAGCGTGCGCCTGCTGTTCCCCGAGTTCGAGGACGGCGGCACCCACGTCAATATCTCGGGCGTGGCGATGACAAAATCGGCCCCGAACCGCGACAACGCGCTGGCATTCATGGAATTCCTGACCTCCCCGGAGGCGCAGAAAATCTATGCCAAGGCAAACTACGAATATCCCATCGCGCCGGGCACCGAAGCGATCGATCTTGTGCGTGACTGGGGCGATTTCACCGCTGATCCGGTCAACCTGATGGACCTGGCCGCACTGCGCCCCGACGCGCTGCGCCTGATCGAGCAGGTCGATTTCGACGGCTGAGATAGGCCCTGTTCAACTTGTACTTCCAAGGACAACGCGTTCGCGGCCATCCGCGAGCGCGTTATCAACTTGAATGTCTGATGCGCGACAACAGGCGTTTGCCTGACCCGACTGCCACAGACTCCAATCCGTCATCGGATATCCTGAATCAGGTGTCGCGCACGATGCGGCGGGCGCGCTTCAGGTTTCGATCACGCGCACTGATGCGCCCTTTGCGGTCAGAGCAATTT
>CAZOKA010000103.1:0-8321 GCA_964580265.1 uncultured Rhodobacterales bacterium
TGCCCTGTCCTGAAGAAATATTCCTTTCCCAGACAAAAAGAAACCAGGCTTTCGCTTGATATCTGATAACACGCAGAAGCGTCAAGGTATTCTGAAGCGTATATGTCGTAGCAGGTGTCCCTCTTTCCATTGTCTTTTATCATCCCGCAGAAATCCATGTTACCTTCAAGAACAGCCCTTCTCAGATAGTATTCATCCTCCCCTGAACCGGATTCAACACATTCTCCGGAAGGCGAGCATTCCTTTCCTGCAGGACAGCCGCAAATATCGCATCTGTCCACAAGTTCAGGATCTTCCTCAGTGATCTGGAAAATAAAATCATCTGCCTTCAGTTCTCCATAGGACGGCTGGGATAAGTAAACCATTGCATAACAGTATTCTGCGTCGGACAATGTGATGAACTTGCCCCATTTTTTCGACCAGCCCGTGTTGGATGTTATCAGCCTGTCCCCTGTTTCCCAGATGTAGTGAAAATTACTCATTCCCGGACCGGCAGCTCCGTCCGTTCCCTCTGCATTGAGGCAGTGCAGGCCAAGCTGGGCATGGCCTGTGATATCGCCTGAGTTCAGCATAGCAGAAATCCTGTACCCTGTATCCGGTTCAACCATTATTTTACCGGATCTTATTCCCTTGTAGAAATAGTTGTCCTGCTCCAGATGTTTCACATCAAGGCTGTATCCTTTGCCTTCATGTCCCATCCCATTGATCTCGTGGCTGACCTTCTGGCCTCCTATATCCATAACATCCATGCCTGTCCATGATCCATAATATGCCGGTCAAAACCCGGCGCTCCGGCCGTGCCCTGATTTGTTTCGGTCATTGAATGATCTCCTCGGAATCACCGCCACGCAAATCATACTCGATCAGGGTCACCAGCGTCTCGCGTCGCGTCTCCAGACAGGGTGCCTCCAACAAGGCCTGTTTGTCCTCGGGATCAAAGTCCAACATCATCGACAGCGAATTGACCAGCAGTTCGTCATCCGCGTCGCGCAGGGTTTCCCAATCAGTCTGTAAATGGCGGCTGGCAAAATAGCGCGCCAGAAGATCCATGAAGGCATCTCGCTGAAACCCGCAATCCTGTTCTTCTTCCTTCCGCAGATCGCGTTCGAACCCGTCCCACGACACCTCGCAACGGCGATAGGGGGTAAATCCGTCAACCTCGGTGAGCACCCGAAAACGGGACATGCCCGACAGGGTGATCATGTAGCGGCCATCCTCGGTTTCCGAAAACTGCGTCACGCGGCCGGCGCAACCGATATGTTGCAGCCCCTTGTCATCGCGCCCGCCGCGTGTGTTGGGCTGCACCATTCCGATCAGACGCTCCGGCGTCTTGAGCGTATCGTCCAGCATTGCCAGGTAACGCGGCTCGAAGATATGCAGCGGCAACCGCGACCGGGGTAGCAAAAGCGCCCCCGGAAGCGGAAAGATCGGGATCGTGCTAGGTAGGTCGATGTGCTTGGTCATTGCCATTCAACCTAGCCCGGCTACGCGTTCAGGCAAACAGGATCGAGCTAAGCTTGCGCCGCCCGTTCAAGGCCAGCGGGTCGTTTGGCTTAAGCGCATCGAAAATCGTGAAAAGCTGCTGTTTCGCGGCGCCTTCGTTCCAATCGCGGTCGCGGCGCACCAGCGTCAGCAATTCCTCGATCGCATCCTCTACCTTGCCGTTGGCATATAGCGCCTGCGCCAAATCGAACCGCGCCTGGTGGTTGTTCGGCTCGGCCTCGACTGCCGCGCGCAAATCTTCCAGCGGCCCGGCATCGGCTGCCTGGCGCGCCAGTTCAAGCTGTGCATGCGCAGCCTCCAGCGGCGCGGTCTTGGAAATTTCGGCGGGCGCTCCGTTCAGCACCGCCTCGGCCTGCTCCAGATCGCCAAGCGCGATATGCGCGCGCACCAGCCCGCCATAGGCCTCGGCGTTCTGCTCATCCTCGCCCAGAACGGCCGCAAAAGTTTGCGCCGCGTCCGTCGCCGCGCCCTCGGCCAGCATCGTTTCGGCAGCCTCGATCGCCTCGGCCAATCCGTCGCCAGTGCCCGCACCGTCCCCGGCCAAATCGACACAACGCTTTACGAATGCCTCCACTTCCGATCCGGCGACAGCGCCCTGGAATCCGTCCACGGGCTGCCCTTGCCAAAAGGCGTAAACCGTCGGGATCGACTGAACGCGCAACTGCCCGGCGATCGCCTGGTTCTGATCGACATTCACTTTGGCCATCTTGACCGCACCCTTGGCTGCGGTAACTGCCGCCTCGAGCTGCGGGCCAAGCGTCTTGCACGGGCCGCACCACGGCGCCCAGAAATCGACGATCACCGGCACGGTTTTCGATGCTTCGACAACCTCGGCCATGAAATCGGCCTCGGATACGTCCTTGATAAGATCGCCCGCCGCGGCGGGCTGGTTTTGCCCTAGTTCCAGCATGTCTTTTCACCCTTCAAATCAGTTGCCCCATATATGAGGGCCAATAGCGCGGATTCAAAGCCCCGATCACAGATCGAAGGTGGCAAAAACCGGCGCATGATCGCTGGGCTTTTCCCAACCCCGCGCCGCGCGCAAGATTCGGCTGCCATAAGCAGCGTTGCTAATATCCGGTGTCGCCCAGACATGATCCAGACGCCGGCCCTTGTCGGCAGCGTCCCAATCGCGCGCGCGGTAGGACCACCACGAATAAAGCTGCCCCTCGGGGATATCCTGCCGCGTGACATCCACCCATTTCGCCGCGTCCTGCGCCTCACACAAATGCTCAACCTCTATCGGAGTATGGCTCACGACCTTCAGCAACTGCTTGTGACTCCAGACGTCATCCTCGCGCGGGGCGATGTTGAGATCACCCACCAAGATGGATTTCTCGGCCCCCTCGCGATGGAACCAGTCGCGCATGTCGCTCAGGTAATCCAGTTTCTGGCCAAACTTCTCGTTGATCGTGCGATCAGGCTTGTCACCGCCCGCAGGCACGTAGAAATTGTGGATCACAACCCCGTTTTCCAGCCTCACCGCCACATGGCGCGCGTGCCCCAGCCCCGCGAAATCCAACTCTCCCATGTCTTCCAGCGGCTGCTTCGACAGGATCGCCACCCCATTGTAGCCCTTCTGCCCGCGCGCCACCATGTGGCCATAGCCCAACTCCCGGAACAGCTCTGTCGGGATCTTGTCCACCGGCGATTTGCACTCCTGCAGGCAAAGGACATCGGGCGCCTCCTGCTCCAACAGCCGACAAACCAGCCCCTCGCGCAGCCGGATCGAATTGATGTTCCACGTGGCAAGGGTAAACGGCATTTGACAGCCTCCGAAGGATTTGAGTCAGCAAGGATTTAGCACAGCCACCACGAGAGCGGGAGAGGGGAGTCCCCCATTTGTTCAACAAGCGGCGCGCGCATCGCCACACTCTGCTTTTGATTGAATCTCTGCACCTGTACCGGCGCCCCGAATGGCGCTATCGCCTGCGCGGGCCGCACCGCGCACAAGGCCGGACAAACCCCGCCAATCACAAAAAAAGGCCCCGGCGGCGCCGGGGCCAGTCCAACAGGGAGGTGCATGCGATAACCCGCACATGCAACGGGATTCCGTATCTGTAACCTATCCCCAGAATATCACTTTGATCTGTGACAAAAAAGAGTCCCGAACATAGTGTTTTCCTATGTTGCCAATTTGTAACCGCCCCCTTCGGTCACCAGGAGGCGGGCGTTCGAGGGGTCTGGCTCGATCTTCTGTCGCAACCTGTAGATGTGTGTCTCAAGCGTATGCGTCGTCACCCCGGCGTTATACCCCCAGACCTCGTGCAACAGCACCTCGCGCTGCACGACGCCATCATTGGTGCGGTACAGGTATTTCAGGATATTGGTTTCCTTCTCGGTCAACCGGATCTTGCGCTCGTCATCCGTCACAAGCATCTTCATGGCGGGCTTGAACGTGTAAGGTCCGAGTTGAAACACCGCATCTTCGCTTTGCTCGTGTTGACGCAGTTGTGCGCGGATGCGCGCCAGAAGAACCGGGAACTTGAAGGGTTTGGACACGTAATCGTTCGCCCCCGCATCCAGCCCCAGGATGGTATCGGCATCGCTGTCGTGTCCCGTCAGCATCAAGACCGGGCTTTTCAAACCTTGCTTGCGCAAGACACGGCACAGTTCCCGCCCGTCGGTATCGGGCAGACCCACGTCAAGGATCACCAGGTCATACAACCCTTCTTTGGCGCGGCTCATGGCCTCTGCCCCGTTGGAGGCTTCGAAAACATCGAAGTCCTCGGTCATGACCAATTGCTCACTGAGCGCTTCGCGCAGATCGTCATCGTCATCGACAAGAAGAATTTTCCTGAGCTGTCCCATCGGGTCTCTCCTTTTGCTTGTCCTACACATGCGCCCTTGCCCGCGCTCGGGCAAGACAGGTGTCATCGGTTTCACGCTGTCGTGTTTTCGCGTGGGTAAAATGTTCCAAAATGAAACATGACGCGCTAGATGGGACACACCCAATACCCGGAACCGTCATGAGCTTTGCCCCGAACACAATCGAAATCCTGTCACGCGCCCGCGCCGATCTGCGGATGGGTGTGCCCGTCGTGCTGACCGCGCATGGCGGCGGAGTCCTGATCATTGCCGCGGAAACGCTTGGCAAGGACCGCTTGCAGGATTTGCGAAACCTCGGCGGTGCCCCGGTGCTGGCAATCACGGCCAGACGCGCCGAAACGCTCAAGGCCCGCCCCTATGACGGTGACCTGGCGCGCGTCCTGCTACCGGGCGATGCCGGGTTGGAATGGATATCGGCCGTGGCCGACCCGGCGAACGACCTGGCGTCACCGATGAAAGGGCCGCTGATCAGTGAGCGCGCCGGTGATGCAACGCTACATCGCCTTGCCCTGCGGCTGACCAAGTCGGCACAGCTATTGCCGGCCGCCGTGGTTGTCGACCTACCTGATCCACACGCCTTTGCCCGGCGGCAAGACCTGACACTGATCAACATGGATACTGCCGGCCCCTTGCTGACGGCCCCCGCACACCCCCATAACGTGGTCAGCGCGCGCTTGCCGATCGATGCCGCGGCCAACGGTGGGCGCCTGCACATCTTTCGCCCGGATGACGGCGGCGAAGAACACTATGCATTCGAGATCGGCAAGCCACGCCGCGACGCGCCGGTTCTCGCCCGCATCCATTCCGCCTGCTTCACCGGCGATGTGATGGGCAGTCTCAAATGCGATTGCGGCCCGCAACTGCGCGGCGCACTGGCCCAGATGGGCGCGGCTGGCGAAGGCGTTCTTCTCTACCTCAACCAGGAAGGACGCGGCATTGGCCTGGCCAACAAGATGCGCGCCTACGCGCTTCAGGACCAGGGATTCGATACCGTCGAAGCCAATCACCGCCTCGGCTTCGAAGATGACGAACGCGACTTTCGCCTTGGGGCCGAGATCCTCAAATCGTTGGGCTTTTCCTCGGTTCGGCTACTCACCAACAACCCGCGCAAGATCGAGATGATGGAGAAATACGGCATCACCGTCACCGAACGCGTGCCGCTAAGACTTGGCGAAACCGCGCAAAACCGCGGCTACCTTGCCACCAAGGCAACCAAGTCGGGGCACCTGCTGTGATCGCTTCATCTTGCCCAAAATACTCTGGGGGAGTCGCGGCCTGCCGCGACGGGGGCAACGCCCCCAATGCCGGGAGCCACCCATGACGCCCGCCGACCTGGTCCTCACTCCCACCGGGCTGCGCTTCATGGGGCGGCGTTTTCCCTGCGTCATCGGGCGCGGAGGCCTGACCCGCACCAAACATGAAGGCGACGGCGCAACACCCGTCGGCACGCACCGGATCACCGGGATGCTCTACCGCCCCGATCGCATGGCGTGCCCGGCCCCATGGGCGATACCAATCCGGCCCGGCGATCTGTGGTCCGATGATACCGCGCACGAGGATTACAACCTGCTGGTGCGTGCGCCTTACCCGCACAGCCACGAATGCCTACGCCGCGCCGATCCGCTCTATGATCTCATATTGCTGACCGACTGGAACTGGCCTCGCGCCACGCCCGGCGCCGGGTCGGCGATCTTCCTGCACCAGTGGCGGCGGCCGGGCAATCCGACAGAAGGCTGCATTGCCTTCCGGCGCGATCACCTGCGATGGATCGCCGGGGCCATCGCGCCGCGAACACGTCTGTTGGTGCGGAACTGAACACAGAAATGTGCGTCAATCGTAGTCGCGTTCGCCAAAGATAGCACTGCCCACGCGCACATGCGTTGCGCCAAGGGCGATAGCGCGCTCGAAATCGCTGCTCATCCCCATCGACAGTCCCGCCAGCCCGTTTCGCTCGGCGATCTTGGCAAGCAGCGCGAAATGCAGCGACGGCTCCTCCTCGACAGGCGGAATGCACATCAGTCCCCGCACCGGCAGATCCAGACGGCGGCATTCAGCGACGAAATCATCGGCATCGGCGGGCATCACGCCCGCCTTTTGTTCTTCCTCGCCGGTATTCACCTGGATGAACAACTCGGGGCAGTGCCCCTCCTCCTGCGCCAGCCGCGCAATCGTCCTGGCCAGTTTGGGCCGATCAACCGAATGGATTGCCTGGAACAATTCGAACGCTTGCCGCGCCTTGTTGGTCTGTAGCGGCCCGATCAGGTGCAATTCAATCCCGTCGAATCGCTCGCGAAATTCCGGCCATTTGCCGGCAGCCTCCTGCACCCGGTTTTCCCCGAATACGCGGTGCCCTTGTTCCAGCACGGCCTCGACGCGGGCGTTTGGCTGCACCTTGGACACGGCAATCAACGTCACGCTGTCCGGCGCACGCCCGGCCTCGTCGCAGGTTTTGACGATCCGATCCTGAATATCGCTCAGCGGCATGATGCACTTCCTCTTGATCAGTCTTCCGCGCAACAAACACCTTTGGCGCGCCATTGAAAAGGGTCCAGCCCCCATTGCCATTGATGACAGGCCCCCACCCGGTATAGTCGCGGTGCAACTCATCGCAACAAAGGCGCATCCATGGCCCCGCATCCCAGGACCGTTTCGGAAAAGATCATGGCACAACTGAACGCGGGCCAATTCAAGGGCGCGTTCAAGACAGCCAAGGCCGCCACGCGGCAATTCCCCAAGGAGGCGTATTTTCACAATCTTGCTGGCCTTGCGCAGGCCCAGATGGGGGATGAGCGCACCGCGATCCCGTTCTTTCGGCAGGCGCTCAAGTTGGCGCCGGGCAATCGCGATGTGCAGAACAACCTGGCACAGGCCCTGATCAGCACCGGGCAAAACGAGCGCGCGCTGTCGCTGCTGGAAAAGTTGCTGCCGAAACGGCCCGACCCCTCGCATGTTCTGTATCTCAGCGGCATGGCCCGGATGCGCAGCGGCGATCACCCCGGCGCGCTGGCGGACCTCGATCAGGCGTTGATTCATGACCCCGGCAACGCCGCCGCGCTGAACCTGCGCGGGGTGGTGCGGCTGGAGATGAAGCAGGAGCAGGACGCCCTCGCCGACTACGAAGCATCCCTCGCGATTGAGCCGAACGCCCCCGACACCCTGTCGAACCTCAGCCTTCTGCTTGCCCAGCTTCACCGCGAGGAAGACGCCATGGCCGCATCCGAAAAGGCGCTGGCGATAAACCCTAACCATTTCGCCGCACTCGAAGGGTACGCCATCCTGCTCAACCAGATGGGCCGGCGGCAAGAAGCGCTGGCAACGCATGAGCGCATCCTGTCGCTCTATCCCCATCACGCCGAGTCGCTGTTCGAGGTGTCGCACCTGCACGCGCCCGAGGATCACGCCGCCACCATGGCGCGGGTGGATGCGGCGATTGCCAAGGCGCCCAAATCCTCTCCCGACATGGGCTTTCTCGCCTTCGCCAAGGCAAGTTTGCTGCAAGAAGCCGGCGATATCGACGCGTCGGACAAATGGTATCGCAAGGGCAACGACGTGTTCGCGCGTCACCGTCCCTTTGCAAACGATCTGGCCATCGCGGAAAAGGATGACATCCTTTCGTTGTTCGCCGATGGTGCCCCCCTACCCGAAGTTCCGGCGCAAGAGCCGGTGCCGATCTTCATCCTTGGCCTGCCCCGGTCCGGCACCACCCTGACCGAACAGATGATTTCCTCTCACCCCGACGTTTACGGCGCCGGGGAACTGGCCGCGGCGGGGCGGCTGGCGCGCGCACACCTGGATGCCGGTGACCCGTTCGACGCGGAGGCGGCCGCGCGATTCGCGCAGGAGTATCGCGCCGCGCTTCCGCCCATGCCCGAGGGCACCCGCGCCTTTGTGGACAAGATGCCGTCGAATTACCGGCTCGTGGGGTTGCTGCTGGCGGCGTTCCCGAATTGCGTGATCCTGCACATGCGGCGCGATCCGCGTGATGTGGG
>CAZOKA010000104.1:0-8238 GCA_964580265.1 uncultured Rhodobacterales bacterium
GACGGTAGCCGGCCAGCGGCGCGATCAGCCGGGAGAACAGCCAGCCGCCGAACGGTACCCGCCAGCGATAGGGGATGCGGTGCAGCAGCCAGATTACCGACCGAATACCGACGTTCTCGGTCCAGTGGCGCGCGGCGCGCAGGCCGCGGCGCAGCGGGCCGTGCCGGTGTTTGCGCGCAGGGTTTCGCGAAGTGCCGCCGTTTTTCATTGCCGTCTGCCGGGGTCCGGGGTTGGTATTGGACCACGTCTATTGCCCAAAATCGCGGCCAATGAAAGAACCGTGCGCAATTATTTGTAGCCCCCGCCCTTCAATAATCGCGTTCGTAGAACACGCCAAGCCCTGTATCTCCCTCTGATCCCAGACGCCCGCGCGCGGTAATGTTCGGGCTGACGGTGAGGTTGAGATTGATCTCGGTGCGTCCCTGGGTATCAACCACGACATCGGTATAGATGTTTTCCGAGATATATTTGCCCGCGCGGGCCTGTGCGGTGCCTTCGGGGTTGGTGGTGACGTCTAGGTTGTCCAGGCCGGTGCCGCTGCGTAGGCGTTCGGATATGCCTGCGCCGCCTTGTCCGGACAGGATGCGCAGGGCGTTGGCCAGTCTAAGTGCCTGAAATGGCGAGATATCCGTGACGCCGCGTCCGAACAGGAGCAGCGAGAGCACCTCGTCGCGGGGCAGTTCGGGCGAGGATGACAGGTCCAACTGCGGGTTTGACGCTTGTCCGGTTAGTCCGATTCGTACGGAAGTTCCGTCGGTTTCCGTCTCGGCGACAAAACTGATGTAGGGGTCGAACGCCCCCTGAAGGTTGACCAGCCCTTCGGTCAGGGTCAGGCGCTGGCCGAGGATATCGAGCCGCCCGCGGATCAGGTCGAACCGCCCTTGCGGGACCAGGTTGGTGGTGGTGCCGGTCAGGCGGATCTGGCCGCCAAGTTCGGCATCCAGCCCGCGACCGCGGACAAAGATGCGCGCGGGCGCGCGCACCAGCAGGTCCACCGGGTAGGCGGGGCCGGTGGCTGCGCCTGCGCCATTGCCGGGCGCGCCGATCATGCCGGCCCAACTGCGGGTGCGGCGCACGTCCGCGGGCTCAAACCGGTGCTTGAGGCCGGGCAGATCGCCGTAGCTGGGGCCGCTGGTTTCGGGCACGCGCAATTCCACGTCGCCAAGGGTGATGGTGCCGCCGATCCGCGCGCCGCCTGACAGCGGACCCTGGACAGTCAGATCGCCGTTGGCGGTGGTCTTGAACAGGTTGGGATCGCTGAGCTCTGCGCGCTGCAGCGTCACTTGCAGATCGGCGTCGAAGGGCGGCGACAGGCGCACTGGCCCGCTGAGCCGGGCTGAGCCGCCCGTCGATAGGGCCGAGGATACATCCAGATCGGCGCGCCCCTGTGACAGCCGTGCCTGTGCATTGATCTGGCCGAGTGCAAGGCGTTGGTTGGGCAAGGTCAGGCGCGCGCCATCGGTGGTAACGGTGCCCGACAGCGACGACAGCGCCGGCGGCCCGGCGAGGCGCAGATCGAAGCGGGCCTGCCCCGACAGGCTGCGGGGGCGGATCTGTGCGTTGGCCAGCGCCAGCGGCGCCTGCCCGGTGATCGACAGATCGGCGGTGGCGATATCCTGGGTGATGGTGCCGTTTGCCTGCGCGGCGCTGCCGCCGGGGCCTTCCGCGCTTAGTGTGACCGCCCAGGGGCCGGCCGCGCGGTTGGCCGACAGCGTCATGCTGGCGGGGCCGCGCACGCCGTCGGCGATCAGCCCCAGATCCGACAGCCGCGCCGAAAGCTCGGCCGCGCCTTGCGCCGCGCTGAGCCGCCCGTTGCCAGAGATCTGCACCGCGTTGCTGGACAGCTCCAGCCGCTCGATCCGGGTGCCATCGGTGCCGCGCCGCGCGTCGAAGGTCAGCGATGCGGTGCCCGCGAGCAATGGATCGAGCGTTTCGATCCCGGTGTGCAGATCGCGTGTTTCGCCCGCGATGGCCATGTCGAAGCCGCCCGAAACCGGGGTTGCGGTGCCGCGCAGGGACATTTCCGCCGCACCGCGCAGGGGCTGCCCCGCAAGCGCGGCAAAGCGGGACAGATCGCGAGCCTGCGCGCGCAGATCGGTGCGCAGCTCGACTTCGAACACGTTTTCGATCCCCTTCAGGGCCAGATCACCGGCAAGCTGGTAATCGGCGCCCGCCAGCGACAGCCCCGTCAGGCGAACCGGCGCGCCGGGTGTCCAATCGATCCGCGTCTTGGCGCGCAGGGATGATCCGACCGCTTCGGCCAGTGCGGGATCGCTCGGGCGCACCCCGGACAGCCGCGCATCGACATCGCCGGTGACTTGCCCCGGTGCGCCATCGCGGGCGCGTTGCACGGTGCCGGTGGCGGAAACGCTGGCCTCGGCCAGCGACAGCTCGGGCCGCGCCACCCCGGTGGCGCGCAGGGTCATGTCCCACGCTGCGCCCTTGGCGGCGTCAAAGGCGAGATTGATCTGCGCGCCGCGCAGCGAGGTGCGCGGCCCCGACAGCGGCAACAGTACCCGCGTGCCGTCCTGCCCGCCGATCCGCCCGGTAAGGGCCAGTCGCTCGGGCCAGCCATCGGCGGCGATTCTCGCCTCGCCCTGCAAGGTCAGCGCCTTGGCGGTCAGTGAAAGTTGCTCCAGCACCATTGCGCCATTGATGCCGCGTTCGCCTGCCACCTTCAGCGCGATGTCGCGGCCAAAGAAGTCGCGGTAATCGGGCGCGAAGAGCGGCGCGATGTCCCCGCCGATATCCAGCGCGAAGCGTTGCGCCGAACCTGCGTTGTCGGTTCGGGGCGCGTCCGGATTGCCCAAGGTTACGGTTCCGGCCAGCCGCTGTTGCCCATCCGTGGCAAGCGACACCTGCGCGGTATAGCCGGTGATCGGGCCGTCGCCCTTGGCGCTGAGCCGGACCGAGGGGCGGCCGGGCAGGTTCAGAAGGCTGGCGGCGATGCCATCGGCCGCCTCGTGCGCGGTGAGGTCGAGCGAGAGCACGCGGTTTTGGTTTTCATAGCTGGCTTCGAGGGACAGCTTCCCCTCGCGACCGTCGATGCGCTGGAGCGAAAGGGTGCCCTTGCCCTCGCCGCCCGCAAGCGACAGCGCGCCGGAAAGCTGCACCACGGCGCGTTGGCCCAGGATCGGTTTGCCCAGCGTCACCTTTTTGGCGGAGAGTTCGCCGATGTTTACCGAAACGGGCAGTTCAGGCAGGGAGAACGGCGCGCGTGCCTCGGGTGCGGGGGGTTGCGTCCTGGCGGGCGCGGGCGGGCGGGTCAGCGTGATCGAGTTGGCACTGAGCGATGTAATGTCCAGCCGCCCGCCCAGAAGCGCGGAGCGGTCCCAGTCCAGCACCGCCTCGTGGATGGTCAGCCAGGTGCCTTGCGTGTCGGAGAAGATGATTTTTTCGACCGTGGCGCGCGCGCTGAGCGCCCCGGCAAAACCGATCACCTGCACATCGCGCCCCTCGCCCGAAAGGGCGTCTTCCAGCACACCTTCGAGGAAGCTGCGCCCCTCGCGCGCGGTGTCGCCTTGTGCGAGGGGGGTGCCGGGCAGGGCGATCAGCATGGTCAGCGCCAGCAGCACGGTGTGCAATGATATGATCCGTCTACCGCGCATCAGAATGCCTGTCCTATGCCGATATAGATTTGTACGCCGTCGCCGGTGCGCCCCTCGACCGGGGCGGCGACATCCAGCCGCAGCGGCCCGACCGGCGTGTCGTAGCGCAGGCCGACGCCCGCGCCCGCGTGCCAGTCGCCGGCCCCGGAAAAGCCGCCATCGGCGCCTATGAAGCCCGCGTCGGCAAAACCCACGATACCGATCTTGCGGCTGGTCGCGACGCGCAATTCGCCCGACAGCCCCGCGAAAGAGCGCCCGCCCGTGCGCACGCCGCCGCCCTGCGCCACGTCCAGCGATTGGTAGGGCTGGCCGCGCACGGTATCGCCGCCGCCCGAGTAGAACAGCATCCCGGGCGGCGTTTCCGCGACCGAGGGGCCAAGCACCGTGCCCAGTTGCACGCGCCCGGCCAGGACCGCGCGCTGCTTTGCGCCGAAGGCACGGTAGGCGCGGGCATCGGCGACCAGTTGCGCGCCCGCGCCGCCCCCGTTCAGGCGGGTGAACGGCTCGGCCTCAAGCCGCAGGTAGGTGCCGGTCGTGGGCGAGAGGATGTCATCGCGCCGGTCCCAGACGAGGTTGCCGGGGGCGCTGATCAGGGTGAATTCACGCTGGCCGAGGTCATCGGTGATGTCGGCATAGCTGAGGTCAACGCCCAGCTCGCCGGTCAACTGGTCGCTGAACCGGCGCGAGATGCCTGCGCCGATGCGGGCCTCGCGCGATTTGAAGGTTTTCTCGTCGAGATCCTTGATGTCGCCGTGCAGGAACAGGCCGGTATCGGGGCCCAGGATCGCGGGTTTGTCGAAGCGGGCGCTGAGTTCGCTGTCGATGCCGCCGCTTTGCCCGGCGATGCCGGCGATCTCGGCCTCGATCCTGAGCCGCTCGGCGCCGCCCAGGAGGTTGCGGTGCATCCAGTAGCCCGACAGGCGCAGCCCCTCCATCGACGACAGCTCGGCCCCTGCGCCGATGCGGCGGGGTTTTTCATCGACCACCGTCGCGGTGACATCCAGCGAGTCATCCGCGCGGGCCTGCTTGCCCTCGGCCAGGGTGACGGAGCGGAACGCGCCGCTGCGGCGCAGGCGGTTGGCGGAAGTCTCGAGCGCACCCGGCGAGAACACCTGCCCGGTGGGCAGGCCGGCGATGGCGCGGATGCGTTCGGGGCGCACGGCGCTGCCGGGTGTGACGTGCAATTGCCCGAAGCGCAGGCGCGGGCCGGGGGCCAGGCGGATGCGAGCCGACAGCCGCCCGGCGGCGTGATCCGCTGTCACGTCCTGATCCGAGACCTTTGCAAAGGCGTGGCCGGCGCCGCGCCAGTCGTTCACCGCGCCGGTGGTGGCCTCGCGCAGGGCGGTGGCGCGGGCGCGCTGGCCGCGCGCGGCGGTGTCGGGCAGGGTGCTGCCGGGTGCGCGCGGGGCGATGTCCACCGCGCCGAAGCGGAAGGGCGGGCCGGGATCAACGTTGATCTCGATGGTATTGATGCGGGTTGGGGGCGACAACGGCGGGATGCGCGCGGCCTCGCGCCCGTCGATACGGATCGAGATCACGCCGCCGTAGTGGCCCGCGCCATAGAGCACCTCGAGCAGGCCGGCGTAATCGGCCAGTGCCGCCGAGATCAGATCCTGCGGATCGGTGCGTCCATCGGTGCGCGCGGCAAACAGGGCAGAGGCCGCCCTGAGCGGGGCGGCCAGCGGCTGGTCCCGTGATGTATCGTCTTGCGGCGGTTGCACCGCGAGGGCCAGTTGCTCAAGCGCCGCCACGGGCGATGCCAGCGCCATTGCGCCTGTCAGGGCCAGTGCCCCGAGCAATCCTGTGCGAGCTGTGGCGATCATGCCGGTTGCCTTTCACTGCGCCCGCGCCTGAGCGGCGCAGGCGACTCGCTTGTCCCTCTGCTTAAGGATAGCGCGCCCGCGAGAAAAGCGACATTCGCCTTTCACGCTGTCCAGCCCCGGATTTGTGAGGTTGCGGGCCTTTCAGCCCGGGTGTGGGGATGATGGCCTGTTGCGGACGTTGAAGGCGACCGTTTGAGTAGCCGCGCATTGACGGGCCGCGGTGCGGCGATCCTACGCTGGTGACCAGGCGCTTTATACCAGCCAAATCCGAATAACCTGCATGCGTTGCGCAGGTGTCAGCCAAATCGCCGTGCCGGGGGGCGGCCCGGCGATGCGCGGCGGGCTTCGCCCTTGACACCGCGCATTGGGGCCAAACCTCAACGTCCGTTCCAGGCCAATACCACTCGCCGCCGGGCATGGTTTCTTCAATGGCGACACATGCTCTTTCCCGGGCGAAATGGGCCAGTCTATTCCTGGTGTGAGTGGGGTCTTCACGCGCGGGCGGTGGTGTGGGGCGGTCAGAGAGCGATCAGGTTCATCACCAGGAAGATGCCGCCGGACAGGAGCGCCGCCGCCGGAACCGTGATGATCCAGGCGGCGATGATGGTCATGAAATGGCTGCGCCGGACCAGCTTGCGGCGGCGGCGTTCCTCGGCGGCGATACGCTTGCCCTGTTTGCCATTGGCCGCGCCGTTTTGCCGCCGCCGTTCGGCGTACCATTCGCGGAAGAAGCCCACGCCGAACACTGCCCCGACCGCGATATGGGTGGAACTGACCGGCAGGCCCAGCCAACTGGCGACGATCACGGTGATTGCCGCGGACAGCGCCACGCAATAGGCGCGCATCGGGTTGAGCTTGGTGATCTGGCTTCCGACCATGCGAATCAGCTTGGGGCCGAACAGGAACAGGCCAAAGGAAATCCCGAATGCCCCGATCACCATCACCCAGAACGGGATCGCGACCTTGGCGCTGGCCATGCCGGCCTCGGCGGCGTGCACGATCGCCGCCAGCGGCCCCACGGCGTTGGCCACGTCATTGGCCCCGTGCGCAAAGCTCAGCAGCGCCGCCGACAGGATCAGCGGCAGGCTGAACAGGGTCTTGAGCGACTTGTTGCGATTTTCCATCCCCTCGGATTGGCGTCGGATCAGCGGGCGGGTCACCGCCCATGTCACCAGCCCGGCCACCACCCCGATCAGGAGCGCCGCCGAGATATCGATATGCACGATCCGCTTGAGGCCCTTGAGCGCGAGGTAGGCGGCGAATGCGCCGGCCATGATTGCCACCAGCACCGGCACCCATCGGCGCGCGGCGGCGATCTTGTCGTCGCGGTAGATGATGTAGGTCTTGATGAAGGCCAGGAAGGCGGCGGCGAAAACCCCGCCCAATACCGGCGAGATCACCCAGCTTGCGGCAATGGCGCCCATCGTGGGCCAGTTGACCGCCGCCAGCCCGGCCGCCGCGATACCCGCGCCCATCACGCCGCCGACAATGGAATGGGTTGTCGAGACCGGCGCACCGATCCACGTGGCCAGGTTGAGCCAGAGCGCCGCGCTAAGTAGCGCGGCCATCATCGCCCAGATGAACGTGGCTTGTTCCGAGACGCCGGCCGGATCTATGATGCCCTTGGAGATGGTCGAAACCACGTCGCCCCCGGCCAGAAGCGCGCCGGCGCTTTCGCACACGGCGGCGATGGCGATCGCGCCGCCCATGGTCAGCGCGTTCGCCCCCACTGCCGGGGCCATGTTGTTGGCCACGTCGTTGGCGCCGATGTTCAGCGCCATGTAGGCCCCGAAGACCGCCGCCACCACGACAATGAAATTCACCGGGGTTTGTCCGAAAAGCACCGCTGCGGCCAACCCGGCAATCACCATGAAGGCCAGTGCCACACCCGGCGCGGCCAGCGGGCGCGCGACATGGGCGGTGGCATATTCGACCTGCGAAATGCGGTTCAGATCCTTGTCCAGTGTTTTCCACTGGCTGTCATGCGGTGATTTGGCCACGCCTGCCCCCTGCCGATCTTCGGCGCAAGGGCGTAGTCGGGAAACCGTGTAAACGCAAGGCTTGCGTTACAAAACCGTCATGCGGGCGTTACAAATCCTTCAGGATGTCGCGAAGTCCGGGTTCGTTCACCATGTCAGCCGCCTCTTGCGGGCGGACCCAGCGGCGCGTGCGTTCATCGGATTCGGGGTAGTCGTCGCTCAACTCGATAACCCGGGCCGCGAAGACGTGGGTTTCAACCGGCACCACGGCGCCGTTATCGAGCGTCTTGTCGTAGTCGTAGGTGCCGATTGCCTCGGCCTCGGCCCGCGCTTCCTTGACGCCGGCCTCTTCCCACGCTTCGCGCAGGGCCGCGCCGGGGGCGTTCAGCCCGTCGATCGGCCAGCCCTTGGGCAAGATCCAGCGCCCGCTGCCGCGTGAGGTGATCATGAGAACGCGAAGATCATCCCCCTCGCCGTCCGTGCAAAGTGCGGCCACCTGAAATCTTTTCGGGCGCGAGAACAAGGGCCGCACGACCTCGTCCCAGGCGCGTTTCAATCCATCATGCATAGCTATTTTTCTTTATTCTGCTCGTTTTTTTCTTGTGATTGGAGAGTTTACACGCCCAGGGCGCGAATTGCAAAGCTTGGCCTTGTGTGGGGATGTTTGTCCTTGTCTGTGAGCGTGTCGCGTTCATTCGCATTCACATGATACGCTCTGACATGGTGATTTCGCACGTTCGAGGAGCGCAAAACCGGTCCCCGCTCTTGCGCAACATGCGCGAGTGTTCGCACCTGACACAACGGTCGCGATGCGGTGGGTTGGTTATG
>CAZOKA010000105.1:0-8203 GCA_964580265.1 uncultured Rhodobacterales bacterium
GGCCTCGGGGCAGATCACCGTGCCGATGTCGCGCCCGTCCAGCACCGCGCCGCCCGCGCGCCGGGCAAAGGCGCGCTGGAAATCCACCAGCGCCGCGCGCACCTCGGGCACGGCGGCAACGCGGCTGGCCGCCTGCGCCACCTCGGCGCCGCGCAGCCCGTCAGCCTGCAAATCCTCGGCCGTCAGGCCCTGCGCCGCCTCAACCGGATCGACCCCGTCCAGCACCTTGCGCCCGACCACGCGATACAGCAGCCCGGTATCAAGGTAGGCCAGCCCGAAATGGCCCGCCACGGCGCGGCTGACCGTGCCCTTGCCGGCCGCCGCCGGCCCGTCGATCGCGATTGTGAAACTCACGTCATGCTCCTTTCCATCGCCGCCACAGCGCCCGGATCGCGGCGATCAGAACCACCGCCATCACCACCCCCGTGGCAGCCGATTTCGCCACCGTCCACGCGCTGGCCCATGTCACCATGCCCTGCGTGACACCCTCCGTGCCCGCGCGCAACAGGGCCGCAACCGCCGCGTTTTCCAGGTAATCGAACACCGCCCCCGCCACGACAACCCCGCTGACCGCCCGCGACAGCCACACCCGGCGCGACCCCAACAGCAAATGCAGCGCCAGGATCAGCGACAGCGCCAGCAGCGCCGGATAGGTGGTATCCAGCCAATGCTGCACCGTCAGGTAAAAATCGCGCCCCTCGCCATCGAGCGCGGCAAGGTAGACCCGCACCTCGTGATAGCCATACCCAAGCGGGCGCAAATCGAACGGGCGCAGCCCGCCGGCCGCATCGATCAGCGCCGGCAAGGTCCACAGCAGCATCGCCAGGTAATTGATCAGCGTCAGCGCCAGCGTGGCCGCGAACACCCGCCGCATGGCCTAGGCCCCACCGCGGCGGATATCGGCGCCCAGCCCCGTCATCAGCGGCTCGAACACCGGGAACGATGTGGCAATCGGCGCGCCGTCATCGACGCGCATCGGCCGCTCGCTGGCCAGTCCCATCACCAGGAACGACATCGCGATCCGGTGATCGAGATGGCTCGCCGCCTGCGCGCCGCCCGGCACACCCCCCGCGCCGCGGCCATGCACGACCCACCAATCCGGGCCATCCTCGACCTCGACACCGGCGGCGCGCAGGCCCGTTGCCATCGCCGCGATCCGGTCGCTTTCCTTGACGCGCAATTCCGCGACCCCGCGCATCACCGTCGCCCCCGTGGCATTGGCCGCGACAACCGACAGGACCGGGTATTCGTCGATCATGCTGGCGGCACGATCGGGCGGCACCTCGATGCCTTGCATGTCGGGCGAGTATTTCGCCCGCAGGTCCGCCACCGGCTCGCCGCCCTCCTCGCGCATGTTCTCGAACGTCAGGTTCGCGCCCATGTCCTGCAACGTGTAGAACAGGCCCGCGCGCGTCGGGTTCAACCCGATATTCGGCACCAGCACGTCCGAGCCCGGCACGATCAGCGCCGCGCAGACCGGAAACGCCGCGCTGGACGGATCGCGCGGCACGACGATGTCCTGCGCCCGCAGCTCGGGCCGGCCGATCAGGGTGATCTCTCGGCCCGCGGGCACGTCACGCACGGCGATCTCGGCCCCGAACCCCGCCAGCATCCGCTCGGTATGATCGCGGGTCGCCGCGGCCTCGATCACCACCGTCTCGCCCGGCGCGTTCAACCCCGCCAGCAGCACCGCCGATTTCACCTGCGCCGAGGGCACCGGCACCGTGTACCGCACCGGCACCGGGTCGGCGGCGCCGACCACCGTCATCGGCAACCGCCCGCCCGCGCGGCCATGCGTGCGCGTGCCGAACTGCGCCAGCGGCTCGGTCACCCGCGCCATCGGCCGCGCGTTCAGGCTGGCATCGCCGGTAAAGGTGGCGGTGATCGGCGATGTCGCCATCGCCCCCATGATCAGCCGCACGCCGGTGCCCGAATTGCCGCAATCAATGACACCGGCGGGTTCGGCAAAGCCGCCAACGCCGACGCCATGCACATGCCAGGTGCCATCCTCGCCCCTCGCCACCTCGGCGCCGAAGGCCCGCATCGCGCGGCCCGTATCCAGAACGTCCTCGCCCTCAAGCAGGCCGGTGATCCGCGTCTCGCCTACCGACAGCGCCCCCAGGATCAGCGCGCGATGGCTGATCGACTTGTCGCCGGGGACATGCGCCTCGCCCCTCAGCGGCCCTTGCGCGGTCGAGATCATCGGAACGGGGGCAGCATGGCCGGACATGGGGGCATCCTTTCGAGGAAACGCTTTGTGCGCCGGGTGATAGCAAGGCCGCACGCCCGCGTCCATCACAAGCGGCGCGCTGTCGCCCGCCACCTGGCAAGAAATTCCCCGCCTGTCTCTGGCGCGTCATCGGTTACTGGCACCAAGGTCAGAGAGATAGCCATGTGGGAGGCAGCGGGCGGTCGCAACGGATGCCAGGCGCGCATCACCGGGACGCGGTGCGGCGATGCTACGCTGGTGCTATATGAGATGTCCGCAACGCGCCGACGCCCCACGTTGAACGGCGCCACCGCTCAGGCCATCGTGACCCCGAACAGGCGCCCGACACCGGCTGTTACGGCCATCGCCACCGAGCCCCAGAACAGCACCCTCAGCACGCCGGGCCGGATCGGTGCGCCGCCCATATGCGCCCCCACCGCGCCCAGCGCCATCAACTCCACCAGCGTCATCGCCGCCACCACGGCCAGGCTCACCGGCACCGAGGCCGACGACATCACCAGCACCCCCAACAGGGGCAATCCCGCCCCCACGGCAAAGCTGACGGCCGATGTCCATGCCGCCTGCAACGGGTTCGCCGCGCCCTCTTCCCACAGGCCCAGCTCGGAGCGCGCATGCGCGGCCAGCGCATCATGCTCTGTCATCTGCTCGGCCACCTGCCGCGCCAGGGTGTCCTGCACCCCGTTATCGGCGAAATGCGCCGTCAGCTCGTCCAGTTCGTACTCGGGATCTTCGCGCAGGGCGCGGCGCTCGCGCTCAAGGTCGGCGGCCTCGGTATCGGATTGCGCCGAGACCGAAACATATTCCCCCGCCGCCATCGAAAACGCCCCCGCCGTCAGCCCCGCCAGCCCGGTCAGCACCACGTTGGCATGGTCCATCCCCGCCGCGATCACCCCCACCAGAAGGCTGGCGGTGGACACGATCCCGTCATTGGCGCCAAGAACCGAAGCCCTCAGCCACCCGGTGCGATTTACATAGTGCCCTTCCTTCGGCATGGCCTGATCCTGCAACTCATTTTCAAAGGGGCGGACATGAAAAAGGCCACGCATTGCGTGGCCTCATCCGCTGGTCAAAAGGCAAAGATCGCTTACTTGATCTTGCCTTCCTTGTATTCGACATGCTTGCGCACGACGGGGTCGTACTTGCGCACGGTCATCTTCTCGGTCATCGTGCGGGCGTTCTTCTTGGTCACATAGAAATGGCCCGTGCCCGCGGTCGAGTTCAGACGGATCTTGATTGTCGTCGGCTTCGCCATTGGTACTCTCCTGCGCCGGGCAGACGCTCCGCCCGTGAAATTCTCATGAACCTCGCCTTTTACGCATGGCGCGGCGCGAGTCAACCGCATAACCGGCATAAATGACGCGCGGAGAGCCTGTAAGCCGGATTCTGTCCCCGCACCCTGCGGCGCGGTGGATGACCATTCCTCTGGACGCGCGGTTACCCGCCCGCCTCAAGCTGCCAACCCGGGCCCCCGGGCCAAGACGCGCCCTGCGGTGATATCGGCGCTTGCGCCCCGATCAACCCGCGCGGGGCCCCTATTCGGCATTGCTCCCGGTGGGGCTTGCCGTGCGGGCGCTGTTGCCAGCCCCCCGGTGGGCTCTTACCCCACCGTTTCACCCTTACCGGCCACTCGGGCCGGCGGTCTGTTCTCTGTGGCGCTTTCCCTCGGGTTTCCCCGGCCGGGCGTTACCCGGCACCGTTGTCTTGTGGAGTCCGGACTTTCCTCGACGCGGGCCATGCCGCGCCGCGGCCATCCAGCCCTCCGCGCGTCTTGGCATCTATGCGCTCGTATCGCGCCGGTCAACGGGAAAGCGTCGCGCCAGATCGGCAACCACGCCCATATCCGCCGCCGACAGCGGCCCGCGCCCCCACGGCCGGAACCTGAGCCGCAGCGCCGCCAGCAGCGCCGCGTCGCCTGCGCGCATGTCATACCCGATCCGCCCCGCCAACGCGCGGAACCGCGCCGCGTCGGGCGGCCCCGACACCTGCGCCGCGCCGCCAGCCACATCGGGCCAAACCGATAGCCCCGCCCGCGCCAGCCGCCGCCAATCGAACCGCGCGCCGGGGTCGAACTTGCGCTCGGGCGCCATGTCGGAATGGGCGATGACCCGCTCGGGCCGGATGCGCCAGCGCTTCATCACCCCGGCCAACAGCCCCTCCAGCGCCTGCATCTGCGGCTCGGAAAACGGATGATCGCCCCGGTTGGCCAGCTCGATCCCGATCGAGGCCGAGTTGACATCGTCCACCGCGCCCCACCGGCCCGCGCCCGCATGCCACGCGCGGGCCTGCTCGGGCACCATCTGCCACAGCCGCCCCCGCTCGCAGATCAGGTAATGCGCCGATACCTCCGCCCCCGGATCGCACAGCCGCGCCAGCGCCGCCTCGGCGCTGTCCATCGCGGTGTAATGCAGAACCACGGTGTCGGGCATCACCCCGCCCCGGCGCGCGCCGTGATTGGGCGAGGGATGCCACAGCGCCCCGTCATGCGGCGCAGCAGGCATCGGGATCACTCCCCGCCGCCGCCACGCGCGCTGCGGAACGGCGCGGGGTTCCAGTCGCAGGCAAAACCGTCGCCATCGGGATCAAGGCCCAGGCGGTCCCGTTCGGGTCCGCCGCGCTCAAGGAAATCGATCTGCGCCTGATCGGCCGACGGGTACTTGCGGCAATTGCGCTGCATCCGCCCCTCGGTGTCGAACAGCGTCATCCGCTTGTAAAGCGGCACGCCCACCGGGTTGGTCGTGCGCAGGGCATAGGCCACGATGTTCGGCCCTTCCGTGCCCGCACGCTCGGGCAGGGCTTCGGGCTGCACCACCTCGTATTGCTCGCGGTTGCGGGCGATCCTCTCGGCGTCGTCGTCGATGCTGCGCAGTCCCGAGACATCCTCGAAATCGTTTTCCTGCGAAATGCCCATCGGGTTCACCGCCTCGGGCGGCGGGTTGTTCGGATCGGCCTGAAGCGGCTCCTCCCCGGAATTGAGCGCGGCAGCGGTGTCGGCGGCAAGCTGCTCGACCGGGTCGGCCTCGTCCTGCCCGGCTGCCTGCTCATCCTGGGGCAGCGGTGCCATCGCCTGCCCCGTCGCCGACAGCGGCGCGCCGGTTTGCGTATCGTCCTGCTGCGCAGGGGCGGCGGGCATGGATACACCCGCCTGCTGTGCCTGCTGCCCGCTCAACTGCGCCTCGCGCGCGGCCTGCTGCTGGGCATAGCTGTCATAATTGTCAAAGCCGACACCGGCGGCGCTGTCCGGCACAGAGGGGGCACAGCCCGCCAACGCCGCAATAGCGGCCCCAAGGGCCGCGCCATAGATCGAATACCGCATCTTTCGTGATCCTGCCTGATCGTGGTTTTAACGGCGTTCTACCACCATTGCGCGGGCTTTTCCACAAACCCCGCCGCGCTTTCCAGCGCATAGGCGGTGTTCAGCAGATCGCCCTCTTCCCACGGCCGCCCGATCAGTTGCAAACCCAGCGGCAAACCCTTTTCGCTCAGGCCAGCGGGCACGCTGATCCCCGGCAATCCGGCCAGGTTCACCGTCACCGTGAACACGTCGTTCAGGTACATCTGCACCGGGTCGGCATCGCTCATCTCGCCCAGGCCGAACGCCGCCGATGGCGTGGTCGGCGTCAGGATCGCATCGACCCCCGCCTCGAACGCCTGGTCGAAATCGCGCTTGATCAGCGTGCGCACCTTGCGGGCGCGGTTGTAATAGGCGTCGTAGAACCCCGCCGACAAGACGTAGGTGCCCACCATGACGCGGCGCTGAACCTCGGCGCCAAAGCCCTCGGCGCGGGTCTTCTCGTACATCTCGGTGATGCCCTCGCCCGCCTCCAGCGTGGCGCGGTGGCCATAACGCACCCCGTCATAGCGCGCCAGGTTGCTGGACGCCTCCGCCGGCGCGATCACGTAATAGGCCGGCAAGGCGTATTTCGTGTGCGGCAGCGATATGTCGCGGATCTCCGCCCCCGCATCGCGCAGCATCTCGGTGCCGCGGCTCCACAATGCCTCGATCTCCTCGGGCATGCCCTCCATCCGGTATTCTTCAGGAATCCCGATCACCTTGCCGCGAATGTCGCCGGTCAGCATCGCCTCGAAATCTGGCACGGCAATGTCGGCGCTGGTGCTGTCCATCGGGTCATGCCCGGCCATCGCGCCCAGCATGATCGCCGCGTCGCGCACGCTCTTGGTCATCGGCCCGGCCTGGTCCAGCGAGCTGGCAAAGGCCACGATCCCCCAGCGCGAGCAGCGCCCATAGGTCGGCTTGATCCCCACGATGCCGGTAAACGCAGCCGGCTGCCGGATCGAGCCGCCGGTATCGGTGCCCGTCGCCGCGATGCACAGATCGGCCGCCACCGCCGCCGCCGATCCGCCCGACGATCCGCCGGGCGTCAGCGCCCGCTCGTCCACCTTCCACGGGTTGACGGCATCGCCGTAAACGCTGGTCTCGTTGGAACTGCCCATGGCGAACTCGTCCATGTTCAGCTTGCCCAGCATCACGCCCCCCGCCGCGCGCAGGTTGCGCGTCACGGTCGATTCGTATTGCGGCAGGAACCCCTCAAGGATGCGGCTGCCCGCCTGGCTCGGCACCCCCTCGGTGCAGAACAGATCCTTGATGCCCAGCGGAATACCGCACAGATCGGGCGCATCGCCCGCCTGGATGCGCTTGTCGGCCTCGGCCGCCTGCGCCCGCGCCAGATCCGGCGTGTCATGCACGAACGCGTTGAGCGCGCCGGCCGCACCGATCCGCTCAAGACAGCTCTCGGTCAGCTCCGCGCTGGTCAACTCGCCGCCGCGCAGCGCATCGCGCGCCTGTGCCAGGGTCATCTTGCTCATGTCAGACATCATTCCACCACCTTCGGCACCGCGAAAAAGCCCTCGCGCGCGTCTGGCGCGTTGGCCAGCACCTTGTCCTGCTGATGGCCATCCGTCACCACGTCCTCGCGCCGCTTCAGGCGCATCGGCGTGACGCTGGTCATCGGCTCGACGCCCTCGACATCCACCTCGCCAAGCTGCTCGATGAAGCCAAGGATATTGTTGAATTCAGCCGCCAGTTCCGGCAGCGCGTCATCACCCACGCGGATGCGCGCCAGTTTCGCCACGCGGGCGGCGGTCTCAAGGTCGATGGACATGGCCAAGCTCCGTATTCCTGTCGCCTCCGCGTTTAGCGCCCCCGCCGCGCGCCTGCAAGCGTATCGCCCACGCACCGGCCCTCTGGCCGTGGCCGGCAGTCGTGCTAGGCTGGCCCCGATCACCCCGTTCACAAGCAAGCCCGTTCACAAGCAAGAAGGACCAAGGCAATGAAACTCACATGGCTCGGCCATTCCGGCTTTCGTATCGAGATCGGCAACCAGATCCTGCTGATCGACCCCTGGGTTACCGGCAACCCCATGTTCCCCGAGGACCGCCGCGCCGAAGCAATCGAGGGCGCCACCCACGTGCTGGTCACCCACGGCCATTTCGACCACGTCAACGACGCCGCCCCCATCGCGCAGGAACTGGGCATTCCCGTCGTCACCATCTTCGACCTGGCCGGATGGCTGGAAAAACAGCACGGCATCGAAACGATCGGCTTCAACAAGGGCGGCACGGTGATGCTGGGCGACGTGGCGGTGACGATGGTCAACGCGGCGCATTCCTCGTCCCTCGCCGGCGAGGATGGCGCGCCGGTCTACACGGGGCACGAATCGGGCTTCATGATCGCGGGCGAAGGCCGCACGATCTACGTGTCGGGCGATACCGACGTGATGGCCGACATGGAGGTGCTGGCCGACCTGCACCACCCCGATATCGGCATCCTGTGCGCCGGCGGGCACTTCACCATGGACATGAACCGCGCCGCCTACGCCGCCAAACGGTTCTTCGACTTCAAGACGGTGATCCCCTGCCACTACAAGACCTTTCCGCTGCTGGAGCAATCGGCGGACGCGCTCATGGCCGCCCTGCCCGGCGTCAACGTGATCGAACCCGAGGTGCTGACGCCCT
>CAZOKA010000106.1:0-8196 GCA_964580265.1 uncultured Rhodobacterales bacterium
TCGTCCTTGAACAGCTCGCGCAGCGGCTCGACCAGCTTCAGGCCCATTTTCTCGGGCAGGCCGCCGACGTTGTGGTGGCTTTTGATCGTGACCGAGGGGCCGCCCGAAAAGCTGACCGATTCGATGACATCGGGGTAGAGCGTGCCTTGCGCGAGGAATTCGGCGCCTTCGATCCCGTCGGCGTATTTCTGGAATACGTCGATGAACAGTTTGCCTATGGTCTTGCGCTTTGTTTCCGGATCGGAAACGCCGTCAAGTTCACCGAGGAACAGTTCGGTTTCATCGGCGTGGATGAGGTGCATGTTGTAGTGATCGCGGAACATGGTCACGACCTCTTCGGCCTCGCCCAGGCGCAGCAGGCCGTGATCGACGAACACGCAAGTCAACTGATCGCCGATCGCCTCGTGCAGCAGCACGGCGGTGACGGAGCTGTCCACCCCGCCCGAAAGCCCGCAGATCACGCGGCGGTCGCCGACCTGTTCGCGGATGCGCGCAATTGCCTCTTCGCGGTAGGCGCGCATCGTCCAGTCGCCGGTGAATCCCGCCTCGCGCACGAAGTTTTCCAACAGTTTGCGCCCGGCCGGCGTGTGGTGCACCTCGGGGTGGAACTGCACCGCGTAAAAGCGGCGGGCAACATCGGCGGTAATCGCGAAGGGCGCGCCGGGCGAGGTGCCGTAGACGGCAAAACCGGGCGCCAGGCGCGAGACATGATCGCCGTGGCTCATCCAGACCTGTTCGCGTCCCTCATCGAACCACCCGTTCAGCAGGGTTGTCTTGTCCTCCGACGGGCTGACCCAGGCGCGCCCGAACTCCGAGGTGCCATCGCCTGATTCCACGCGGCCGCCCAGCATGTCCATCATCACCTGTTGACCATAGCAGATGCCCAGCACCGGCACGCCCAACTCGAACACCTGCGCCGGCGGGCGCGGGGCGTCAGCCTGTGTCACGCTGGCGGGGCCACCCGACAGGATAACCGCGCGCGGCGCCATGTCGTTCAGCAAGCCGTCGGTAACAGCCTGGAAAGGATGAATTTCGCAATAGACATTCAGCTCGCGCAGGCGGCGCGCGATAAGCTGCGTGACCTGGCTGCCGAAGTCGATGATGAGAAGGCGGTCATGTTCGGATGTCTGGATCATGTCTGCCTAGTAGTTGCAGGCGCGGATTTGCGCAAGAGGGCCAATGCCACAAGCCGCCGGGGGATCGCGGGCAATGTCGCGGATGGGGCTTATTGCGGCGCATATTTTCGCTGCATGCTGCGGGCAAGGCATTAGAACTCTGGTAAGCGCGAAGGTCGGTAATCGGCCGTGACAGACAGGCAGGAGCGTTCGATATGGCAGATACGCAGGAATCACCGGCACGGGCAGGTCGCAGAGGGCGTGGCGGCGGCGGTGCGGCACGGCGCGCCGAACGCGGCGCCGTGTCTTTCGAGACGGCGAAATACATCGAGCGCAATATCCCCAATTTCGAAGTGCTCAACGAAGAAGCTCTGGAGATTATCGAGGCAAACGCCGAGACGCTTCTGGAGGAAGTTGGCGTAAACTTCGTCAACAATCCCAAGGCGTTGGAGCGGTGGCGCGCGGCGGGTGCCTCGGTTGAGGGGGAGCGCGTGCGTATTCCGCGCGGCCTGGCGCGAAAACTGTGCGAGACCGCACCGTCGCGCTTCACGCAGCACGCGCGTAACCCCGAGCGCAACGTCGAGATCGGCGGTCGCAACCTGGTTTGCGCGCCAATCTACGGTCCGCCCTTCGTGCACGATATCCAGACCGGCCGCCGCTATGCCACCATGGAGGATTTCCGCAAGTTCGTGAAGCTGGGCTACATGTCCAAGTGGCTGCACCATTCCGGGGGCACCGTTTGCGAGCCGACGGACGTGGCGGTGAACAAGCGCCACCTTGATATGCTTCATGCCCATATGACGCTATCGGACAAGCCGTTCATGGGGTCGGTCACGGACCCCGACCGGGCGCGCGACAGCGTCGAGATGGCCGGCCTTCTGTTCGGCGAGGATTTCGTGCGCGACAATACCGTGATGACGTCGCTGATCAACATCAACTCGCCGTTGACCTTCGATGACGTGATGATGGGTGCGCTGGAGGTATACGCCGAATCCAACCAGGCTTGCATCTTGTCGCCGTTCATCGTGGGCGGGGCGATGGCGCCGGTGTCGGTGGCCGGGACGTTGACGCAAGTGTTGGCCGAGGTGATGACAGGCGTCGCCTATAGCCAGCTTATCCGCCCCGGCGCGCCGGCGATCTTCGGCGCCTTCGTGACATCCATCGACATGAACAGCGGTGCGCCCACCTTCGGCACGCCCGAGGCCAGTCACATCACCTATGGCGCAGGGCAGTTGGCGCGAAGGCTGAACCTGCCGTACCGTTCGGCGGGGTCGTTCTGCGGCTCCAAGCTGCCCGATGCGCAGGCCGCCTACGAGACGGCGAACTCGTTGAACATGGGGCTGCTGTCCGGGGTGAACTTCATGCTGCATTCCTGCGGCTGGCTTGAGGGCGGGCTGGTTGCCTCGTTCGAGAAATTCGTGATGGACGCCGACCAGTTGGGCGCTCTGCACAAGTTCGCGCAAGGCGTCAGCGTCGATGAGAACGCGCAGGCCATGGATGCCATCCGAGAGGTCGGGCCGGGGGGGCACTACCTGGGCTGTGCGCATACCCACGCCAACTTCAAGTCGGCGTTCTGGCGTTCTGAGGTGTTCGACTACAAACCGTTCGAAACCTGGCACGAAGAGGGCGCACGCGACACGCAGGCGCTGGCGGCGGCGCGCGTCGAGCATCTGCTTGAAACTTACCAGCAACCCGCGATGGACCCGAGTATCGCCGAGGCGCTGGCCGGCTACGTGGCCCAGAAAAAGGCGGCCGAGCCTGACGCCTTTTCCTAAGTCTTCATTTTCGTCACTACCGTCTTGCCGCGGGTGAGAGAGCGATCACCATGACCTGGTGATCGCGTCACCCCAGGGCGGTGCCATACGTCGGCGGTGCTTGCTGATCGCAGCATCTGCGCCTCGGCCATCATCGCGATCAGGATATCGACATGACGGCAGGCGCTGTAGGCCGCCGCGCCGTCGCGTCGTTGGACATTCAGCATCTCCTCCATCTCGATCAGTGCGCGCAGGGCCTTGGTGCTGTGCCAGTCCCCACCGCAGGGAAGCAGGCGGCGCAGGTGAATTTCGCGGCGATATTCCTGCAGCCCGATCCGCGCTGCCCGGATCAACAGCCGGGGTCGGCGCAGTGTATCCAGATGATCCAAAACGTCATTCATGTCGGTTTCCTTCGCCAGATATGCAGGTGAGGCCGACAGATAATCATGGAAAACGAGGGTGTTGCGTGGGGCTGTCATCCGGCGCACGGCACGTTTTGAAACTGTTTACGTTTAGGAAACAATGATTGCCAAACAGGAAACAGTTAACCGACAGGTAACCATGTCACGCCAAAACTGTGAGCAACTTCGGGGATAACTCGGGGATAAGTTTGACAGTGAAACTGACGCAAAGGAGGCATACATGCCGCGCGCTCCCCTTTCTGCCAGCGTTGCCGATGCGCATGTGCCCGGCTGGGTGCCGGTAGAGGCGCGCCGCTATCTTGCCCATACCGAGCATGGACAGCCGATCAGGGAACTGGCCCGGATGGCGGGCTGTCATGCCTCAACGATCCTGCGCCAGATTCGCAACGTCGAAAGTCGGCGTGACGACCTGTTGGTGGACGAAGCATTGCGCCGTCTGGGGGATGGGTCATCCATCTTCATGGGCGGCGGATCGCATCGGTTCAGTAGCAAGGAACGCAGGAACATGCAGCAATCCCTCCCCACCGAAGACGGTCAAAACGAAGACAGGCTGAAACACGACGCGGCGCCGATTCTTGGCCAGCTATGCACACCCGCCACCGTTCTGGCGGTGGCGCGGAACATGGACAGGGCTGTCGTCGTGCGCGAAACGCCACGGGGCGAAACGCAGCGCCTGGCTGTCGTTGACAGGTCCGTGGCGCAGGCAATGGCGTTGAAAGGCTGGATCGATTGCGCCGCACCGGGCCGCGTGTCGCGCTATCACATCACGGCGGCGGGGCGCGAGGTGTGCCGCCAGGCGCTGGCGGATGCGGAAAATCGTGCGCGGCAGGGGTTTGCAGAGGCGCAAACACCCTTTGCAGGCGCCGCAGAGTCGCTTGTCCCGTGCGACGAGGCCTCGGGACGGGTGCGCTACGGGGCCGTTGAAACACCGGTCGTTGCCCTGGCGCGCCGCCGCGACAGGGACGGCAAGCCGTTCCTGGCAAGCGCGCTGGTCAACGCGGCCGAGCGCCTGCGCGAGGACTTCGAACTGGCCCGGATGAGCGACCCGCGTGCCGGCGGGTGGGAACGCCTTGTTACCGCGCCCGACGCCGCGATCGATACACTTCAGATGTCGCCCGCGCGCGGGCGGGTGGCGGCGGCGCTGCGCGATCTGGGGCCGGGCCTGGGCGATATCGCGTTGCGCTGCTGCTGCTACCTGGAAGGGCTTGAAACAGCGGAAAAACGGCTGGGATGGTCGGCCCGGTCGGCCAAGGTGGTGCTGAGGATCGCGCTGCAACGGCTCAATGCGCATTACGATTCGCTTGGTCCCGCCGGGGGCTTGATCGGCTGATCCGGGGGGCGCATTTGGGGGGTTTCCCTGTGCGCCGGGTTGGCCTATCACCGCTCGCGCCACCCCATGATACAAGGTTTCCCCGATGCCCACAGACACGCCGCAACCCAGTTTCGTCCTGGTGCGCCCGCAGATGGGGGAAAACATCGGCGCCGCGGCGCGGGCGATGTGGAATTTCGGGCTGGACCGGATGCGCGTGGTGGCGCCGCGCGATGGCTGGCCCAATTCCCGCGCCGTGGCCATGGCCAGCGGCGCGGGGCGCCTTCTGGACGAGGCGCAATTGCATGACACGCTGGATGCGGCGGTGGCCGACGCCACCTTTGTTTACGCGACCACGGCGCGCGCGCGCGGGTTGACCAAGCCGGTATTCAGCCCCGAGGCCGCGATGGCCGACGCCGCGCGCCGCATCGCCGATGGCGGTCGTGTCGCGGTGTTGTTCGGCCCCGAACGCGCCGGGCTGGAAAACGAGGATGTTTCGCGCGCCAACGCCGTTATCTCGGTGCCCGTGAATCCCGATTTCCCATCGCTGAACCTGGCGCAATGCGTGCTATTGACAGGCTATGAATGGCGCCGTGCGACATCTGACGTGGTGAATGAAACCACCCCGATCGCGCGCGGCGACTGGGCCAGCGCGGGCGACGTGGCGCGCCTGGCCGATCACTACGAGGAGCGGCTGGAGCAGGCGGGTTTCTTTTTTCCCGACACCAAGGCGGCGGGCATGAAGACCAACCTGCGCAACCTGTGGAGCCGCATGCCCCTGACCCGCGCGGACGTGCAGATGCTACATGGCATCCTGCGTCAAATGGTGCGCTGGAAGGACCGCGGCTGATCGGCGGCTATTCGCTTGAAGCGCCCGCGCGCGCAGCCTAGTTTGACGCGCAGATTGGCGGGAGGCTGGCAATGGGCGGCAACAGGCAGATTTTCGAAGAGGTGGATGCGCAACGGCGCGAGCAGGACACGCCGCAGGGCGGGCTGATCGACCGCGGCCAGCGTGGCACTCGGCGCGGTATTCGCCTGTGGCTGATGATACTGTTTGCGCTGGTCGTGGTGATGATCGCGGTTGGCGGTCTGACCCGGCTGACCGATAGCGGGCTGAGCATTACCGAATGGCGTCCGGTAACCGGCGCGCTGCCCCCGATGTCCGAGGCGGATTGGCAGGCCGAATTCGAAAAATACCGCGATATCCCGCAGTTTGAGCTGCAACACAGCTGGATGGAGCTGGATGACTTCAAGTCCATCTACTGGTGGGAATGGGGCCACCGGCAACTGGGCCGCGTGATCGGGTTGGTCTGGGCGCTTGGCTTTTTCGGGTTTTTGCTGGCGCGGCGCATTCCGCCGGGGTGGTCCGGGCGGCTGCTGCTGCTTGGGGCGCTGGGTGGCGCGCAGGGGGCGATCGGGTGGTGGATGGTGTCCTCTGGCCTGGGCGAGGGCATGATCGCGGTCGCCAGCTACCGGCTTGCCACTCACTTGGGGCTTGCGTTTGTCATCCTGGGCCTGATCGCGTGGTTTGCCCTGCTGTTGTCGCGCCCCGAGCGTGACCTGATCCAGGCCCGGCGCAGCCGCGAGCGCAAGCTGTTCTCGCTTGGCACGGGCTGGATGCATTTCGCGTTCCTGCAAATCCTGCTGGGTGCGCTGGTGGCGGGTATCGACGCCGGCCGCAGCTATACCGACTGGCCGTTGATGGCGGGCGGGCTGTTGCCGCCGGACATGATGGAGCTGTCGCCGTGGTGGCGAAACCTGTTTGAAAACCCCGGCACGGTGCAGTTCATTCACCGGGTCGTGGGCTATGGCCTGCTGATCTACGGGATCACGGCGCTGCTGGCCGCGCGCCGTTCGCCCAACAGCGCCACGCGCCGCGCCTTCACGCTGGCCTTTGTGGCGTTGCTGGCGCAGGTGGTGCTGGGGATCGCTACGGTGATGACGGTTGCGCCGTGGCAAATGGCGATTTCTCACCAGGTGCTGGGTGTTATCACGTGGGTGATGATCCTGCGCGCGCGCTTTGCCGCGGGGTATCCGGTGGCAAGTTCGATACAAAGAGGGGCCGCTGCATGAGTGCGTTTGATGAATTGATGGCGTTCCAGCACCAGACCGAGGCGCTGGCGCAGATTGCCGGGCGGCTGGGATGGGACCAGGAAACCGTGATGCCGCGCGGCGCGGTCGATCAGCGGGCCGAGGAATTCGCCGCGATCGAGGCGGTGCTGCACGCCCGCAGGACCGATCCGCGCCTGCGGGATTGGCTGGAGGCGATTGACGATACCGCCCTTGATCCGGTGGGCCGTGCGCAGATGCGCCAGATCCGCCGCGATGTCAGGCGCGCCACCCGCGTACCTGGGGCGCTGGCCACCGAAATCGCGCGCCTTACCAGCCGCGCGCAAGGCCTTTGGGCCGAGGCGCGCGCCGGCGACGATTTCGCCGGCTTCGCCCCGGTGCTTGAGAAAATCGTCGCGCTCAAGCGCGAGGAAGGCGCGGCCATCGCCCAGAACTCCGATGGCGGCGCGGTCTACGATGCGCTGCTCGACGGGTTCGAGCCGGGCGCGACCGCCGCCGATCTGGAACGCATGTTCGCCGCCATGCGGCCGCGCCTTGTGGCCCTGCGCGCCGCTTGCCTTGAGCAGGCCGAGCCAGAGGGCCTGACGGGACATTTCGACGAGGCCGCGCAGATGCGGTTGGCGCGGCGGCTGGCCAGGACATTCGGCTATGACATGACGCGCGGCCGGGTGGACAAGGCGGTGCATCCGTTCTCGTCGGGCTCGGGCGCGGATGTGCGCATCACCACGCGCACCGACGCGCAAGATCCGTTCAACTGCCTGTATTCCACGATCCACGAGGTCGGACATGGCTGCTATGAGCAGGCGATCGATCCCGCCTATGCGCTGTCGCCGTTGGGGCAGGGGGTGTCGATGGGCGTGCACGAAAGCCAAAGCCGCATCTACGAGAACCAGCTTGGCCGCTCGCGCGCGTTTTCCGGCTGGCTTTTCGACCGTATGCGCGAAAGCTTTGGCGAGTTGGGCGTCACCGATGCGGATGCTTTCTACCATGCGGTCAATCGCCTGCGGCAGGGATATATCCGCACCGAGGCCGACGAGGTGCAGTACAACCTGCATATCATGCTGCGCTTTGACCTGGAGCGTGCGCTGATCGCCGGGGACTTGCCGGTGGCGGACCTGGAAGGTGCGTGGAATGACAGGTTCAAGGCCGATTTCGGGGTCGCGGTGGACACGCCGTCGAACGGGTGCTTGCAGGATGTGCACTGGTCTGTAGGCCTGTTCGGGTATTTCCCGACCTATGCCCTGGGCAATGTCTATGCCGGGGGCCTGCATCAGGCGATGCGGGCGGCGCTGCCCGATCTGGATGCCGATCTTGCCGAGGGCAAGCTGGAGGCGGCGACGGGGTGGCTACGCGATAACGTGCAACGTCACGGCGGCCTGCACGAGCCACGAGACCTGATCGAGGGTGCCGCCGGAGCGCCGATCAGCGAGGTGCCGTTGCTGGATTACCTGGAAGAGAAATTCGGCGCGCTTTACGGGGTGTGACCCGCAAGGGTGGGGGGCTGTCTGCCCCCCAGACCCCCCGAG
>CAZOKA010000107.1:0-8168 GCA_964580265.1 uncultured Rhodobacterales bacterium
AACACCTTGTCGGCCTCCATCTCCCCGGGTGCGCCCACGATCACCTCGATATCCAGCGGGGCCGCGCGGGTCTGCATCACCGCAATGTTCTGCGGGTGGCAGTTTTCATCCACGAAGAAGCCGCGTACCTTCGATTTCGCCACGCGCTGCGCCATGGTCATCGCCTCCGCCGCCGCCGTCGCCTCGTCCAGAAGCGAGGCGTTGGCGATCTCGAGACCGGTCAGGTCGCTCACCATGGTCTGGAAATTCAACAGCGCCTCGAGCCGCCCCTGGCTGATTTCCGGCTGGTAGGGGGTATAGGCGGTATACCAGGCGGGGTTTTCCAGGATGTTGCGCTGGATCGCGGGGGGGGTGACCGTGCCGTGATAGCCCTGCCCGATCAGCGAGGTCATGACCGTGTTCTTCTCGGCGACGCGGCGCATGTGGTTCAGCAGGCCGCGCTCGGACTTGGGTTTGCCGAAATCCAGCGGCTCATCCTGCCGAATGCCCTTGGGCACGGTCTGGTCGATCAGCTCTTCAAGCTCACCGACGCCAAGCACCGAAAACATCTGCTCCATTTCCTCGGGCGACGGCCCGATATGGCGCCGGTTGGCAAAATCATATGGCAGGTAGTCGGTCGGTTTGAACGGCATCACATGCCTCCCCAGTTTCCGGCGGGCGCCGGTCTGGCGCGCCGCGATCCTTCATCTTTCCACAAATACTCCCGCCGGAGGCGCACCACGCCGCCGCGCGCGGTGTGGTCAGCCCACGAAGTCCTTGTAGGCGTCCTCATCCATGTAGTCGTCCAGCGCGGACATGTCGTCGATCTTCATCTTGAAGAACCACGCCTCGCCCAGCGGGTCTTCGTTGACCTTGCCCGGCTCGTCCACGATCGCCTCGTTCACCTCGACGATCTCGCCATCCAGAGGCGCCGAGATATCGCTGGCCGCCTTGACGCTTTCGATCACCACGATCTCGTCACCCTTGGCGACCTTGGTGTCGATCTCAGGCAACTCGACAAACACCACATCGCCCAGTTGCGAGCTGGCATGCTCGGTGATTCCCACGACAACCAGCCCGTCGTCATCGGCGCGCAGCCACTCATGATCTTCGGTAAATTTCATGTCTTCTCGTCCCTTGTATTGGTGTTTACGTTGGCATCAGCGTTTGAAATTGGCTGGCACGAAGGGCAACGCGGCTACCTCCACCGGCTGGCGCTTGCCGCGCAGCTCGCCGAACACGGTGGTGCCCGGTGCAGCCAATTCGGTTGGAAGGTACCCCATCGCCACCGGACCGCCCACGGTTGGGCCAAAGCCGCCCGACGTGATCACGCCAACCGGCGTGCCGCCCGCATCGGCGGCGAACAGCTCGACCCCCTCGCGCATCGGGGCACGCCCCTGCGGGCGCAGCCCTACGCGCCTGCGCGGTGCACCGTCCTGCAACTCTCGCAAGATACGCTCGGCACCGGGAAATCCGCCCGCGCGGGCGCCGCCATCCCGGCGCACCTTCTGGATCGCCCAGGTCAGGCCGGCCTCCACCGGGGTGGTGGTGCTGTCGATGTCATGGCCATAAAGGCACAGACCCGCCTCAAGCCGCAGACTGTCGCGCGCCCCCAGGCCGATCGGCGCCACCGCCTCATGATCCAGCAGACGGTGCGCCAGCGCTTCGGCAGAATCTGCGGGCACCGATATCTCGAACCCGTCCTCGCCGGTGTAGCCCGAGCGTGACAGCCAGCACTCCACGCCATCCAGATCGAGCGTGGCCACGTCCATGAACCGCATCTCGCGCACGGCGGGGTTCAGCCCGGCCAGCACCGCCTCGGCCTCGGGCCCCTGCAACGCCAGCAGCGCGCGATCTTCGATCACCTCGACGCGCACATCTGCGCCAAGACCGGCACGCATCAGTGCGATATCGGCGTCCTTGCAGGCCGCGTTGACCACCACGAACAGGTGATCGCCCCGATTGGCCAGCATCAGGTCATCCTCGATCCCGCCGCTCTTGTTCGTGAAAAATCCATAGCGCTGCCGATTTTCGCCCAGCCCGGCGATGTTGACGGGCACCAGCGCCTCCATCGCGCGTGCAACCTGCTCGTAATCGCCGCCGCGCAGGATCACCTGGCCCATGTGGCTGACGTCGAACAGCCCGGCGCGCGTGCGGGTGTGCTGATGCTCCTTCATCACGCCCGCGCTGTATTGCACCGGCATGTCATAGCCCGCGAAGGGCACCATCCTGGCGCCAAGGTCCACATGCAGCTCATGAAGCGGCAAACGCATCAAATCCGTCATCAACGTCCCTTCCGTTGTGCCGTGCTGATCCGTTTGCGCATCGCCCGGCATCCCATGTTTTCCGCAACGCGCGGAAAACCGTGATGCCCCCTCTGTCCGTTCGCCTGAGATCGCTATCCCTTCGGCGGGCGCGTGGTGTGTGCGCCTCTCTCCAGAGTGTTCCTGTCAGGGCGGTCCCTGTCGCCTGAGAGTTTCCGGGGCGGTTGCTCCTTCGGCACCGGATATACCGGTTCTCCCGTCCTGACCCTTGCCGGTGTAGCCGAGTCGCTGGCGCCAGACAAGTGGTCGCTTCCGAACAAATGCGCGATCACGCCCCCGGCCGGCACGACACCGTCGACATGATCTCGAACAGCGGAAGGTTGTCGCACACCAGCGCATCCAGCGTGATACCGTCCAGGTGCGCGTAGAACGCCTCGGCCGCGTCGGCCACCGCCAGCTTCAGGCGGCAGGCATCGACCAGCGGACAGGTGTTATCGACATCGGCAAAGCACTCGGCAATCGGCACGCTGGATTCGAGGGTGCGGAAAATCTCGCCGATATGGATATCTGCCATGCCCCGCGCCAGTTCCAGCCCGCCATTGCGGCCACGATGGGTTCGGATATAGCCAAGCTGCCCCAACTGGTTGATCACCTGCGCCAGGTGATTTTCAGACGTGTTGCAGCATTGTGCAATCTCGGACTTGGTGACAAGCCGATCCTGGTTCGCGCCACAATACATCAGGACGCGGATGGCAAGGTTGGTTCGCTTTGTTATGCGCAATGGTTTGCCTCTGCTGATCCAGTGGGATGGGTGATTGTGCCCATGCGGAGTGCGTGATGTATTGACATGAATCAAACTCGGGGGAAATACCTGCATGAGCGATGCGTTTTTCTTTGGCTACGGCTCGCTGGTCAACCGCGCCACCCATGACTACACCGATGCCCACCCCGCCACCGCCCGCGGCTGGCGGCGGGTATGGCGGCACACACCGGTCAGGCCGGTGGCCTTCCTGACCGTGCAGCGCGCGCCGGGCAGCCATATTCGCGGGCTGATGGCCGCGGTGCCCGGCAACGATTGGCAGGCGCTCGATGCGCGCGAAGAGGCCTATGATCGCCTGCCCGCGCGCGATCAGATCGACCACCCCCTGCCTCACCACCCCGATGTCGCGCTCTACGTGATCCCAGAGGGCAAGCATGGCACCCCTACCCGGCAACACCCGATCCTGCTCAGCTACCTGGACGTGGTCGTGCAGGGGTTCTTGCACGAATACGGCGCGGACGGGGTGCGCGATTTCTTCGACACCACCGATGGCTGGGACGCGCCGGTTCTCGATGACCGCGCCGCGCCCCGCTATCCCCGGCACCAGGCCCTGAACCGCGCCGAACGCCGGATGGTCGATGAGGCACTGGCTGATCGCGACGTCCGGATCATCCCCGGCTAGCCCCCTGTCATACCCGCGATACCCCCCGCGCCCCGAAACGCGGTGGCGCACTTCATCTTGCCAAAAATACTCCGGGGGGGCCGCGCGGCACGCGCGGCGGGGGCAGCGCCCCCTGCATTCGGCGCTGGCTGGGCGCGCCATGCGACATCTGAATACAGATTTATATCAAGGGCTTAGGAAAACGGTTCACAGTGAAACCCGATCTTGCAACGCCTTCCCATGCCATACCCGGCGCTACCCCTTCCGTGCCCGCACCTTCTGCAACAGCGGCATAAGCTGCGCCATCTCCGGCCCGTGCGCCTGCCCCGTCAGCGCCTTCCTGAGCGGCATGAACAGGCCCCGGCCCTTGCGACCGGTCGCCTCTTTCACCTGCGCGGTCCAGGCGGCCCATGTCCCCTCATCGAAGGGCGGCTCGGGCAGCAGGGCCATCGCCTGTGCCACGAAATCGCGATCGTCGTCGTCGATCTCCGGCTCTGCCCCGTCGCGGCACATCTCCCACCAGGCGCGCAGGTCCGCGCGGGTGGTGATGTTCTCTCGGGTCACGGCCCAGAACAGCGCTGCCTGCTCGTCTGGCACGCCGAGCGCAGCGATATCCGCGGCCACATCGGGCAGCTCCAGCTTTTGCAGGTGCCGCGCGGTCAGCGGGAACAGGTCACGCTCGTCGAACTTGGTCGGCGCGGCCCCGAAACGGGTGATATCGAACCCCTCGATCAACTCGTCAACGCTACCGCGCAATTCCACCGGATCGGACGAGCCCAGCCGCGCCATCAGCGACAGCAGCGCCATCGGCTCGATCCCTTGCGCCCGCAAATCCTTGATCGACAGCGCCCCAAGGCGCTTCGACAGCGCCTCGCCCTGCGGTCCGGTCAGCAACGAGTGATGCGCGAATTGCGGCACCGCGCCGCCCAGCGCGCGAATGATCTGGATCTGCGTGGCGGTGTTGGTCACGTGATCCGAGCCGCGCACCACGTCCGTCACGCCCATTTCGGTGTCATCGACGACCGAGGCCAGCGTATACAGAACCTGCCCGTCCGCCCGGATCAGAACCGGATCGCTGACACTGGCGGCATCGATGGACACCGGGCCAAGGATACCGTCGGTCCATTCGATCCGCTCGTGATCCAGCTTGAACCGCCAGTAACCGCCGCGCGCCGCGCGCAGGGCGGTCTTTTCCTCTTCCGGCAGCTCGAGCGCCGCACGGTCATAAACGGGCGGGCGGCCCATGTTGAGCTGTTTCTTGCGCTTGAGGTCCAGCTCCGCCGGTGTCTCGAAACACTCGTAGAAGCGGCCCATGTCGCGCAGGCGGTCGGCGGCGTCGGCATAGCGATCCAGGCGCCGTGACTGGTATTCGATCCGGTCCCATGTCAGGCCCAGCCATTCCAGGTCGCGCTGGATCTGGTCGATATATTCCTGCTTCGAGCGCTCCTGATCGGTGTCGTCGATCCGCAGTATGAACGTGCCGCCCTGCTTGCGGGCGATCAGGAAATTCATCAGCGCAGTGCGCAAGTTGCCCACGTGGATATAGCCGGTGGGCGAGGGGGCGAAACGGGTCGTGGTCATGGCGGTTCTCCTGCTTGATCGGCTCATGTCACAGGGCGGCGGGTTTGTCCAGAAACCCCCGCATGGAAGGGCCTTCGAACATGCGCAAACAGTGGCTGCGAAACTTTGCACTACGCAACGCGCCGTTCCGAACTACATGAGCCGTGGGACAATAGGAGGAGCATCACATGACCAATCCGATTCTGAACCGCCGCAAACTGCTGGCCGGGGGCGCCGCGCTGCCGTTTGCCACGCTATCGGGCACCGCTGCGCAGGCCGCTGCACCGATGCAGGGCACGGGCATGACGCGTTTCAACCGATTCATGCTGGGCGGGTTCGAGGTGACAACCCTGCTGGCCGCAACCCGCACCGTGCCCGAGCCGCAGAACATCTTCGGCATGAACGCCAGCCCCGAGGACTTCGCCGCCGCGTCCGAAGCGGCCTTCCTGCCCACCGACAAGGCGCAGTTCTTCTTCACCCCGACGCTGGTCAACACCGGGGGCGAGTTGATCCTGTTCGACACAGGCCTGAACGCCGCTGGTATCTCGGACGTGGTGCGCGCCGCCGGCTATACCCCCGAACAGGTGGATGTGGTGGTGATCACCCACATGCACGGCGATCATATCGGCGGGCTGATGGGCGACAGCGGCGCCACCTTCGCCAATGCGCGCTACGTCACCGGAGCGGTCGAATTCAATGCGTGGTCGGCCATGGAAAATGACGGATTCGAGGCCAAGGTCCGCCCATTGGCCGACCGCATGACCATGATCGGCGGAGGCGATGCCGTGGCCCCCGGCATAACCGCGATGGCCGCCTTCGGTCACACCCCCGGCCACATGGTCTACATGCTGGAAAGCGAGGGAAAATCCCTGCTGCTGGCGGCGGATTTCGCCAATCACTACGTGTGGTCGCTGGCGTATCCCGATTGGGAGGTCAAGTTCGACATGGACAAATCCGCCGCCGCGGATACCCGGCACAAGCTGCTGGACATGCTGGCCAGTGATCGCATCCCCTTCGTGGGCTATCACATGCCCTGGCCCGGAACCGGCTTTGTCGATCGGCGGGATGGCGGCTATGTCTACGTGCCGACCAGCTACCAGATGATGCTGGAGGGGTGAGGCCCCGCCCGGCAGTGCGCGGCTGCGCGCCCTTCCCTTTTGCGGCGCCAATGCGCATATGCCGGGCATGACACACGGCACCCGCCACGACCGAAACCGCATCACCAAGCTGGCCCGATCGGCCATCGCCGGGTTGCCCGAGCCATTTCGCGGCCGCGCGGGCGCGGTGCAACTGCGCATCGCCGACCTGCCAGATCAGGACATGCTGCACCAGCTTGGCCTGCATGACCCGATGACATTGACGGGACTCTACGAGGGGGTGCCGCTCACGCAAAAATCCTCCAGCTACCCGGAGTTGAGCCCCGACACGATCTGGCTGTTCGTCAGGCCGATCATGGCGGAATGGCACGCGCGCGGCGATGTGGAGCTGCGCGATCTTGTGACGAATGTCGTGGTGCACGAACTGGCGCATTTCTTTGGCTGGGACGACGACGACATCGCCACCATAGACCGCTGGTGGGAGTGAGCGGCAGGCCCACGCAGCGACGGGCCGCGGTGCGGCGGGTCGGTGATGGCGTGGAGCTGTCTTTGAGGCTGGGCACCAATGCGCGAAATAGAGGCACGTAGCGCCGCCGCGCAGCGCCCGACCGCCCACCGCGCGGCTTTTCAGCCAATAGCCCAACGGCAGCTCCAGGACATTCCTGCCCCTCCCCTGCGCGACGGGCACGAGCACCATTGGGTAACTTCTCTCAGAAGGGAAAGACTAGAGCGGATTGCGTTCATTCGCATTCACGCAATCCGCTCTAACCACTTGATTTCGCATATCCAAGTAGCTCAAAACCGGTTCCCACTTTTGAGCGACATGCTCTAATCGCGCCAGTGGTTCACGATCGGGTAGCGGCGATCGCGCCAGAAGGCATGCATGCTCAGCCGCGTGCCCGGCGCCGCCTGAAACCGCTTGTATTCGCTGACATATAACAGGTGCTCGATCTTCTTGACCGTGTCGCGGTCATGGCCCGCCGCAACGCAATCGGCGACCGAGGCATCGCGATCCACCAGCATTTCCAGGATGGCATCCAGTTCATCATAGGGTGGCAGGCTGTCCTCGTCCTTCTGGTCGGGGCGCAACTCGGCGCTTGGCGGCTTGTCGATGATCCGTTGCGGGATCACGTTGCCCACCGGCCCCGCCATCCAGTCGCGATGCGCCCCGTTGCGCCAACGGCAGGCATCAAAGACGCGGGTCTTGTACATGTCCTTGATCGGGTTGTAGCCGCCCGCCATGTCGCCGTAGATCGTGGCATAGCCGACCGCCACCTCCGACTTGTTGCCGGTGGTCAGCAGCATCTCGCCGAACTTGTTGGACAGCGCCATCAGCATCAGCCCGCGCAGGCGCGACTGGATGTTCTCTTCGGCGATGCCGGGGGGCGTGTCGCCGAACAGCGGCGCGAGGCTCGCGCCCACCGCCGCGCGCGCCTGCGAGATCGGCACCGTGTCGAGCCGTGCGCCGAGGTTGCGCGCGACCGCCTCGGCATCTTCGAGCGAACCCCGGGAGGTGTATTCGGACGGCAGCAGCACGCAGCGCAGGTTCTCCGGCCCCAGCGCGTCGGCGGCGATGGTGGCCACGAGCGCCGAATCCACCCCGCCCGAGAGGCCGAGCAGCACCTTGTCGAAGCCCGTCTTGCCGAGGTAGTCGCGCGTCGCCGCGACCATGACGCGGTAATCCTGCTCCCACGCGTCGGGGTAGTTGGCGAGATCGCCCGGCACCGCCTCCCATCCCGCATCGGTCCGGCGGAAATCGACATGGGCGATCGCCTCTTCCATCGGCGGCAGCTGCACCACGAGCCGCCCGTGCGGGTTGAGCACGAAGGAGGCGCCGTCGAACATCT
>CAZOKA010000108.1:0-8166 GCA_964580265.1 uncultured Rhodobacterales bacterium
TGGCATAAAGTGCCCTGCACCAACGTAGGATCGCCGCACCGCGGCCCGTCGATGCACGGCTCTTTGGCCGGTCGCCCAACGTCCGCAACAGACCATTCACGCGCAGCCTGCGCAACGTCAGAACCGCCGCCACAGGGCGATCCTGGCGCCGGTGGCGCGCGGGCCGCGCAGGCTGTGCGTGAGGCCCAGTTCAAGCTGCGTGCCGCTGCGCAACCTCATCACCAGCGATGGCACCAGCCGGGCGAAGGGGGGATCGCCCGCGGATTGGCCGGTCTGCACTTGCACGATGGCCTGCAGGCCATCGCGGGGGCGCAAGCCGAGGGTCACGTCGGTCTTGAGATCGAGCGTGCGGCGCGTCAGCCCGACCTCGGCCATCGTGTCCAGCGCGAGCCATCCGGTGCCCAGCTTTCCGTCCAGCCCGTAGCCCAGCGACACCCCCGGCCGCAGCACCGCCTGCCGCGCGATGCGGCCCAGCCCGATTTCGGCGCTGACGGCCAGGGCCGGGGGGCCGGGAACGCGCAGCGCCCGGCGCAGGAAGGCGACGGACCTGGTGCTACCCGAGGCGGCGCGACCGACGTCGATACCGGCGGTCAGGCGCGGCGCCAGCCCGTATTCGGCATAAAGCCCGGTATAGGAGGGGGCCGCATTCGCACCTGGATAGGCCGAGATCACGGCCAGCCCCTCGCCGGGGTCTTGCGTCCATGGCCCGGCACGGGCCGGGGCGACGGGCGAGAGCAGCGCCAGGATGATCAGAGCGCGCAGCATGGTGGCCTCCCTCCGGGGTTAACTATCCGGCAGCGTTGGTAAACATCCGGTTAATTGCGCCGGGCGCCCTGCAATCGGTGCAGAAAACCGTTTGCCGTGCGCGCCGGTCTGGTCTTAGGCTGGAACAGGACAACCGCAGGAGGGTGCGATGCCGAAGATTGCCGAGGACAACAGCTATCAGACCGTGATCACCACCTTCGAGATGACGCCGGGCACCTGCCAGGATCTGCTGGACGAATTGAGCGATGCCTATGCCTCGTTCATCTCGAAGCAGCCGGGGTTCATCGCGGCGGGGTTGCATGTGAACGATGCGCAAACGCGGATTGCCAACTATTCGCAATGGCGCCGACGCGAGGATTTCATGGCGATGCTGCGCACTGGCGAGATGCGCCGCCGCAATCGCCGCATCGCGGAGCTGTGCAAGAGCTTTGAGCCGGTGATGTACGAGGTCGCCGGCACCTTTGGCGACACCGGCGCCACGGCATGACCTGAATCAAGGCGCTGGCCGGGGCGCAATGCGAAGCTGAGCGGCGAAAGTGACGCGCGAAGAAAAGGATAACGCGATGTATTCCAACATATTGGTTCCTGTATCGTTCGACGAGGGGCGCGACGTGAAGGGCGCGCTTGAGATTGCGCAGGCATTGGCCGCGAAGGGGGCGAAGATCACCGTGATGCACGTGATGGAGCACATCCCCTCTTACGCGATTTCCTACATGCCGACGGAATACCTTCTGGAAAGCCGCAAGGCGATCGACAAGGAACTGGCGGACCTGGTCGAGGATCTTCCGGGCGGGCACAGCGAGGTTGTCGAGGGTCACGCCGGGCGCACCGTGCTGGAATGGGCCGAGAAGCACGGGATCGATTGCATCGTCATCGCCTCGCACAGGCCGGGAATGCAGGATCTGCTGCTGGGCTCGACCGCGTCGATGGTGGTGCGCCATGCGAGCTGTGCGGTGCACGTGATCCGGTGAATTCCAGTCACAACAAGGGAGGAACGTCATGTTGAGAACATTGATGGTGCTGGCGCTGACCAGTGCGGCTGCGGGCGGCGCGTGGGCCGAGGGCAAGCCGGTGAATATCCGGCCTGACATGCCATCGGTCAGCGTGCCGACGCCCAGTGGCGGCACCGCCGAGATCAAGCGTATTCAGGACAACGACCACGAGGTCACGGGCGAATGGGCGCGCACCTCGCGCGCCTGCCCGCCGTTCTGCATCCAGCCGATCAGCCCCGCCGAAGGGGTGACAACGATCGGCGAGCTGGAACTGATCGAGGCGCTGAAAGACCCCGAGGTGGTGGTGGTGGACAGCCGCACGCCTGACTGGTTCGAGGGCGGCACCATCCCCGGCGCGATCAACATTCCCTATACACAGGCTTATGACCGGATGGGCGAGTTGGGCTGCGAGATAGATTTCGACGGCTGGGATTGCGAGAACGCGACACGGGTCGCGCTGTTTTGCAACGGGCTGTGGTGCGGGCAATCGCCGACAGCGATCCGGCGCATGATCGATGGCGGCTACCCCGCCGAGCGGATCAGCTACTACCGTGGCGGCATGCAGAGCTGGCGCGTTCTGGGCCTGACGGTGACGGGCGAGTGAACCGGATCGCGGGGCGATCCGGGGGGCGGTGATGGGCTGTTGCGGATGTTGGCCGACCGGCTGAGGAGGACAAGCCCGGTTCAGGCCGCGCCGTCCAGCAGCGCACGGGCAGCGCCGCGCGCCTCTTCGGTGATCATGTCGCCGGCGACCATGCGGGCGATCTCATCTATGCGTTGCGCGGCATCCAGCGGCACCACTGTTGACAGGGTTTGCTCGTCATTGACGGCCTTTTCCACGCGCCAGTGATGCGCGCCGCGCGCAGCCACCTGCGGCGAGTGGGTCACGACCAGCACCTGCCCGCCGTCGGCCAGCGCGGCAAGGCGGCGGCCCACGGCATCGGCAGTGGCACCGCCGACGCCGCGATCAATCTCGTCGAAGATCATGGTCACGCCCTCGCTGTTCTGGCTGAGGCAGACCTTGAGCGCCAGCAGGAAGCGGCTTAATTCTCCGCCCGAGGCGATGCGCGCCAGCGGGCCGGCGGGCGCACCGGGGTTGGTGGCCACCTCGAACGCGACCTGGTCGATGCCATCGGGGCCGGGATCGGCCGGGGTGATGCGGGTGCAAAAGCCCGCCCTGTCCATCTTGAGCGGTGCCAGCTCGGCCATCACCGCGCGATCAAGGCGCGCGGCGGCGTCCGTGCGGGCGGCCGACAGGGCGTTTGCGGCGGCATCGTAATCGGCGCGGGCGGCATCGCGGGCCTGCGCAAGGGTGGCGATACCGGCATCGCCCGCATCCAGCGCGGCCAGCTTTTCGCGCAAATCGGTGCCGAACCCGGCCAGCTCGTCGGGCGCGACACCATGCTTGCGGGCCAGCGCGCGGATGGCGAACAGGCGTTCCTCTGTGCGCTCCAGCTCGTGCGGGTCGAAGTTGAGGCTGTCCATCGCCGCCTCGACGCCCTGCGACGCCTCGCCCAGCTCCACCAGTGCGCGGCCAAGCGCCTCGAGCGGGGCATCCAGTTGCCCGTCGGCCTGATCGGCGACGCCTTCGAGCCAGCGCATCGCGTCGCCCATGGCCCCTTCGGCGCCGTCGGTGCCGAGCACCTGGTAGGCGCGAGTGACATCGCTGCGGATACGCTCAGCGCCCTGCATCATGCGGCGGCGGCTGTCCAGTTCGGCCTCTTCGCCCGGCTCGGGGGCGAGATCGTCCAGTTCGGTCACCGCGTGGCGCAGGAATTCCTCTTCGCTGCGCATCGCGTTCAGCGCGTCCTGCGCCTGTGCCAAGTCCTTTTGCGCGCGCGAGAGCGCCCGCCACGCGGTGCGGGTTTGCGCCAGAAGGTCCGTGTGCGCGCCGTAAGCATCCAGCAATACGCGGTGGCCGCGCGGGTCCAGCAGGCCGCGATCATCCTGTTGGCCGTGCAACTCGACCAGGGTGTCGGACAGGGTGCGCAGCACCTCGCCCGAGCAGCGGCGATCGTTGACCCAGGCCGTCTTGCGCCCGTCGCGGCGGTTGACACGCCGCACGATCAGCTCGCCGGACTCGGCGGGCAGGCCGGCCTCGTCAAGCACGGCAAGGGCGGGGTGTCCGGCCGGCAGGTCGAACACGGCAGTCACTTCGCCCTGATCGGCGCCGGCGCGCACCAGATCGGCGCGCCCGCGCCAGCCCAGCACGAACCCGAGCGAATCCAGCAAGATCGACTTGCCCGCGCCCGTCTCGCCGGTGAGCACGTTCAGGCCGGGGCGAAAATCAAGCTCCAGCCGGTCAATGATAAGGATGTCGCGTATCTCGAGCGCGCGCAGCATGAGCCAAGTCCCGTCGGCGGATGGTTCCCGCCTCCCCTACAGTGGCTCGGTCTTACGTTGAAACACCGAGCCACTGTAACTTGTTGATGTGACGCATTTTCGAAGCGGGAAAGCCTGTCGGCTTTCTCTGAAAATGCCTTGTTGCTATAGCCATTCGCCCTTGATGGTTTGCCGGTAGATACGGCTGAGCCAGTTGTTGCCGCGCGACTTGAGTTCGAGCCCCTGTCCGGTGAGCAACCGGTAACTATCCTGATACCATTCGGTGCTGCGGAAATTGTGCCCCAGGATCGCCCCGGCGGTTTGCGCCTCGTTGGTGAGACCAAGCGACAGGTACGCCTCGACCAGCCGGTGCAGCGCCTCGGCGGTATGGCTGGTGGTCTGGAAATCTTCAACGACGGTCTGGAAGCGGTTGATCGCGGCGGCGTAGTGCTGCCGCTTGAGGTAGTAGCGCCCCACCTCCATTTCCTTGGCCGCGAGGTGATCGAAGGCAAGGTCGAACTTCAGGATCGCGGAGCGGGCATATTCGCTGTCGGGATAGCGTTCGATCACGGTGCGCAGGGCCTGAAGCGCCTTGAACGTCAGATCCTGATCGCGGCCGATCTCGTCGATCTGGTCATAGTAGCTAAGCGCGAGAAGATACTGCGCATAGGCGGCATCGTCATCGGCGGGATAGAAATCGATATAGCGCTGCGCAGCGGAGCGGCTATTTTCGTAATCCGCGTCCTGATGATAAGAATAGGCCTGCATGATCAGTGCGCGTTTGGCCATGTCCGAGTAGGGATAGAGGCGCTCGATCTCGGAGAAGTAATAGGCTGCTTCGCTTGGCCTATTTCGATCCAGTTCAAACTCGCCGCGCTCGAATATCTGCTGGGCCGAGTATTTCTCGACCTCGACACTTTCGCGCCGTTCGACGCCCGACCCGCACCCGGCCAGCATCGCGACCAAAAGCGCACCACCAATCAGCCGTGTTCGGAACCCGCCTGTCATGCTTGCTCTCACCCTCAAAAAGATCCAGCGCCGGGAAAACCCGGTTCACCATCGGTCGTAGCACAGAAAATTCCGGTGCAAAACGCCTTTGCTGCATTTCATCGACATGGGGATTGCGCGGATCAGGCGACGGCAGGGATTTCGCTATCGCGCAGGCCGGCACCGGGCAGGCGGGCAGCGATGCGAGCATCACACGTCACACGGCGATAGGCGCCCGGCGTGCTGAACAGCGCGTGCAGCAAATCGTTGGTAACGGCGTGACCGGCGCGAAACCCGGTATAGCGCGCCAGCAGCGGCGCACCGGCCAGGGCCAGATCGCCCAGGGCATCCAGCATCTTGTGGCGCACCGGCTCGTCGTGGTGGCGCAGGCCGCCGGGGCTAAGGACGCGGGCACCATCCACGACAACCGCGTTTTCAAAGGTGCCGCCAAGCGCAAGGCCGCTCTCGCGCATCGCATCGACATCGGCCTTGCGGCAGAAGGTGCGGCTATCGCACAGCTCGCGCACGAAGGTGCCGTTGGCCATGGTCAGGCGTTTGGATTGCGCGCCGATAGCGGCATCGTCGAATTCGATGTGGAAATCCATTTGCATCACGTCGGCCGGCTCAAGGCGCGCCCAGGCATCGCCGCGCCGCACTTCGACCGGGCGCAGCACCTTGATCGCGCTCACGGGGTGGCCGACCGCGCGCAGGCCGTGCGCCATGATCCCGCGCACGAAATCCGCTGCGCTGCCGTCGAGGATGGGAACCTCGGGACCGTCGATATCGATCATGGCATTGTGCACGCCGCAGCCCGCCAGCGCGGCCATGATATGCTCGACCGTGGAAACCGAGACACCGGCGGTGTTTTCCAGCCGGGTGCACAACGGGGATTGCTTGACCGTGTTCCAGCGAGCGGGGATCAACGCATCGGCCCCGATCACGTCGCGGCGGCGGAAGCAGATACCCTGACCACTGGCCGCCGGGCGCAGGACCATGCGCGCGGGTTGCCCGCTATGCAGACCGACGCCGGTAAACTCGACCGTGGTTTTCAAAGTCTGTTGCAAGGTTTCCCCGAAATTGGTTGCACCGCGCTTGAGTGCCTGAACAGGTGTTAAAGACACGAGCGCCAACGCTCAACTCAAACTTTGTAACGCATTGAAACATCGCACTGGAGGGTCGGCGATGTTTTGCCCATTTGGTGAAAGTTCGGGCGTAATATATTGGTATTACACGCTAAGTTTCACCAAGTGGCGGTGCACATGGCCGCGCCTACGTGTCTGGAAAATGTCCGGCGGCGGGCGGGTCGGCGATGCGCGCGGCGCCCTTTGGGCGCTATTCGCGCACGGGATTACAGCCCAAGCCGGGCGAGCGCCTGCCCGTGGGTGGCGTTACAACGGTTTGGCGGCGCGCTTTATCCCGCCACGCACCTTGGCCCTATCAATGGCAGTGCATCACCTCCAAAGTGCCGGCCAGCCGGGCGCCCTTCGGCCGTTATTCGGGCGCCCCCCTCTGCCCCGTCAACGCAAAAGGGCCGCCACGGGGGCGGCCCTTGATCCGGCAAGACCGGAGGGATCAGTTGGCCTGACGGCGCAGGAAGGCGGGGATTTCGATCCGATCCTGATCGGGGTCGGTTTCATCCTCGTAGTGCGGCTGCGCGCGCTCCGATTGCACCGGGGGCTGCTGGCGGGCGGGCTGTTGGCCGCCGCGTGTGGCGCTTTCGGTGCCGTGACCGGTCATCCGGTTGATCAGCGAATTGATCCCGAAGCGGGATTTCTCGGCCTCGTGCCGGGGGGTATCGCCCCCGGCGTGCGCGGGCTGCTGCTGTTGCGCGGTGCGCGGCTGGCGTGCCGCCGGGGCGTTGTCCACGGCCGTGCGCAAACGTGCCAGCGCCTCGGGCGAGGGCGTGCCGGGGGCCGGGGTACGGGGGGCGACGAACTCTTCGGGATCGGCATAGAGCGCATCCTCGCCACGCTGGTATTGCGCCGGATCGGGGGTATAGGCCGGCGGCGGCAGATCATCGCCCTGCGCCTGGTAGGCGGCGGGCTGCTGCTCGTCGGCAAAGATGTCTTCCATCTGATCCTCGGCGGCGGCGCGCTGTGCATCCAACTCGTCGAACAGGGGTTGTTGCTGCGGCGCATCCTCGGGCTGGGCGTACTCTTGGGCGACGTGCTGCTGCGGTTCAGGGGCAGGGGCCGGCGCGGCGGCGGGTTCCTCGACCTGCACGTTCTGCTTGAGCGGCGCGGCCATGGAGCGGCGTGGCACCGGGACATCGCCCATGTCCTCGCGCGCATCAATGCCGGTGGCGACGACGCTGACGCGCATGACGCCTTCCATTTCGGCATCAAGGGTGCTGCCGACGATGATGTTGGCGTCGGGGTCCACCTCTTCGCGGATGCGGTTGGCGGCCTCGTCCAGCTCGAACAGGGTCAGGTCATGGCCACCGGTGATGTTGATCAGCACGCCGCGCGCGCCGTTGAGGCTGATTTCGTCCAGCAGCGGGTTCGCTATGGCCTTTTCGGCGGCCTGGATGGCGCGATTTTCGCCTTCGGCCTCGCCGGTACCCATCATCGCCTTGCCCATCTCGTCCATCACCGCGCGCACGTCGGCGAAGTCGAGGTTGATCAGGCCGGGGCAGACCATCAGGTCGGTCACGCCCTTTACGCCCTGGTAGAGCACATCGTCGGCCATGCTGAAGGCTTCGGTGAAGGTGGTTTTCTCGTTGGCCAGCCGGAACAGGTTCTGGTTGGGGATGATGATCAGGGTATCGACGACCTTTTGCAGGGCCTCGACGCCCTCTTCGGCCTGGCGCATCCGCTTGTTGCCTTCGAACTGGAACGGCTTGGTCACCACGCCCACGGTCAGAACGCCCAATTCGCGCGCGGCCTGCGCGATGATCGGCGCGGCGCCGGTGCCGGTGCCGCCGCCCATACCGGCGGTGATGAAGCACATATGCGCGCCGGCCAGGTGATCGACGATCTGTTCGATCGATTCCTCGGCGGCGGCGGCGCCGACGCTGGCGCGGGCGCCCGCGCCCAGTCCTTCGGTCACCTTGACGCCAAGTTGAATTCGGTTTTGCGCCGCGGTTTCCTGAAGCGCCTGC
>CAZOKA010000109.1:0-8145 GCA_964580265.1 uncultured Rhodobacterales bacterium
TTGGCGGATCTCTCGGCCTTGGCGCGATCCTCTTCGATCTGGCGAATTTCCTCCTCGCTCAGGCTGTCGTTGTTGAGCCGCCCGCGCAGGTCCGCCTCGGAGCGCGAAGGCCGCGTTTGGGTCTCCTCGGCGGCCTCGTCTTCGTCGCGGCGCGGTGGCTGTTGCACCACGATGTCGGGCGATACGCCCAGTGCCTGGATCGAGCGACCCGACGGCGTATAATAGCGCGCCGTGGTCAGACGCATTGCGCCGTTGCCGCGCAAAGGCATCACCGTCTGGACCGATCCCTTGCCGAAGCTCTTCGTTCCGACCACGATGGCGCGACGGTGATCTTGCAGGGCGCCGGCGACGATCTCGGATGCACTGGCAGAGCCGCCGTTGATCAGCACCACGATCGGCTTGCCTTCGGCCAGATCGCCGGGGGTTGCATTATAGCGCTCTCCCTCGGCCGGATCGCGCCCACGGGTCGAAACGATCTCGCCCTTGTCGAGGAATGCATCAGATACCCGAATCGCCTGTGTCAGAAGGCCGCCGGGATTATTGCGAAGATCCAGAACAATGCCCCTGACATTCTCCATGCCGCCGATTTCCTCGACCGACTTTTTCAATTCGGATTCCAGGTTCGGGTAGGTCTGATCGTTGAACGTGGTCACACGCAGCACGACCGTGTCCTGCTCGGTGCGCGAGCGGACCGCCGTCAGCGTGATCGTGTCGCGGATAATCGAGATGTCAAAGGGCTGCTCTTTCCCCTCGCGCACGACGGTGATGATGATCTCGCTGCCGACCGGGCCGCGCATCAGGTCCACCGCCTCGTTCAGGGTCAGACCCAGCAGGCTCTCGCCGTCCACATGGGTGATGAAATCGCCCGCCTCGACACCGGCTGCGTCGGCTGGGGTGCCGTCGATCGGCGAGACCACCTTGACGAACCCGTCTTCCTGCGTGACCTCGATGCCAAGCCCGCCGAACTCGCCGCGTGTTTGCACGCGCATGTCCTCGGCGTCGTCGGGCGACAGGTAGCTTGAATGCGGGTCCAGCGATGTCAGCATGCCGTTTATGGCTGCCTCGATCAGGTCGCCCTCGTCCACTTCCTCGACATACTGTGCGCGGATACGCTCGAATATATCCCCGAACAGGTCGAGTTGTTGATAAACGTCGGTCTTCTGCGCGCCATCCTGTGCCAGTAACGGACCGGCCAATTGCGTTGTCGCGACCAGGCCGGCCAGAATGCCGCCGATTGCCGCCATGACGAATTTCTTCATCGTTCAATCATCCTTCCTGCGTTTGGAACCATTCCTCGGGGTCAACCGGGGCGTCGTCCTGTCTGACCTCTATATAGAGCGTCTCCGTATTGTCATTTCCAGTGCCATCGCCAGATTGCGGCACAATGGCGCCAATTTCCGCATCCTGACCGGGCATCAGCCCCAGGGGGCTACCTTCGGGCAGGACTTGTCCGGTTTCACCGTAAACCACATCCAGCCCCGCAAGCACGAAAAGAGTGCCTGCTTGCGGCTCCAGGATGATCACGTTTCCGTAGTCCAGCAGTGGCCCGGCATAGCGCACCGTCGCCGCCGCCGGTGTGGTGACCAGCGCCCGTGGCCGTGTCGCCAGCACCAGGCCGGGCCGCGTGACCCCGGTTGCGTCGGTCTCGCCCGCACGGTGCAGGATGCGCCCCTGGACCGGCAAGTGTAGCGCGCCCTTGCGCGCCTTCAGCGCCTCGTCGGCGGGCGCATCCCCGTCGCCGCCGATCTCCGACAGTCCGCTCGCGAACCCTGCCAGCGTCTCGGTCGAGGCGATCAGGATGCCCGTTTTTACCGGGTCGGCGGCAAATCGGCGCGGCAGATCGGTGCGATCGCTGATCGCCTGACTGAGCGTCGCGCGCGCTTCTTGCGCTGTTTGCAGACCCTTTTCCAGCGTCTCGACCGCGCTTTCCTGCAAAAGGCGCAGCGTCGCGACCTCGCGCAGCGAGTCGCGCAAGGCGGCCGCCCGCGCGTTCAGAGCCGGCGTTATCTCGGCCAGGATCATCCCCGCCCGCGCCGTGCCCACCGGACCAGCCGGATGCAGGATCGACACCGGCGCCGGATCGTGCCCCATTGTCAGCAGGACGCCCAACAGTTGCGCAACCTCGTCGTCGCGCGCGGCCAGATCGCGGGTTACCTGGCGTTCGCGGATCGAAGCCTTGCGCAACCCTGTGCGCATTGCCTCAAGCCCGTCCTCGAACCCCCTCAGCGTTTCGGTCAGCGCGGCGATACGGTCTTGCGCATCCTGCGCCTCGTTCAGTGCGCGCGTCGCCTGTTCCAGTTGTTCAGCCGCCTCTTGCGCGGCCTGCGTGGCCGACTGCTCGGCGGACGCTGCCCCGCTGGACAACAAAAGGGCTATGACCGCAGCGCGTATCATCGCAACAGGCTGTGCCCCGTCATTTCCGGGGGCTGCTCCAACCCCATGAGGGCCAGCAACGTCGGCGCCAGATCGGCCAGCCGGCCAGCATCGAGCGTGGCGCCGTCAGGCCCGCCAACCAGAATCAATGGCACCGGGTTGGTGGTGTGCGCGGTGTGCGGCCCGCCGGTTTCCGGGTCCACCATCACCTCGCAATTACCATGATCGGCCGTGACCAGCATCGCGCCGCCAGCCGCATTCAGCGCGGTCAACACGCGGCCCAACCCCCGATCCACGGCCTCGCAAGCCGCGATGGCCGCATCCAGATCGCCGGTATGGCCCACCATGTCGGGGTTGGCGTAGTTCACCACGATCAGGTCATAGCGCGCCTCGATCGCCTGAACCAGGTGGTCGGTCACCTCGTCGGCCGACATCTCGGGTTGCATGTCGTAGGTCGCCACCTTGGGGCTGGCTGCCATGTAGCGGTCTTCGCCCTGTTCGGGCTCTTCACGGCCTCCGGCAAGGAAGAACGTGACATGCGGGTATTTTTCAGTCTCCGCGATATGGAACTGTGTGTGGCCCTTCTTGGCGACCCATTCCGACAGCGTGTTCACGATGTCGCGGGGCGGGAATACCGTGTCAAACCACGCATTGTGCGCCTGCGAATATTCCACCATCCCCAGCAAAGCCGCCCATTCTGGCCGCGTACCCGTGTCAAACGCACCGAACCCCGGCTCGGCCACAGCGCGCAGGATCTCGCGCGCCCTGTCCGCGCGAAAGTTCAGGCAGAAAACACCGTCACCATCGCGTGCCCCGGCGTAGTCGCCGATCACCGTGGGGGCGATGAATTCGTCCGTTTCACCCCGTGTATAGGCCGCGGCGACCGCGGATTGCGCATCCTCGGCCCGGTGATCCGCCGCGCCGCCGATCATGGCCCCGTAGGCGCGCGCCACGCGGTCCCAGCGGTTGTCTCGGTCCATCGCGAAATAGCGTCCTGACACGCTGACAACGCGCGCCCCGTCTGGCAAGCCGCCCTCCAGATCCGCGATGAAGCCGCGTGCCGAGGATGGCGCCACATCGCGCCCGTCGGTTATCGCGTGCAGGGCCACCGGCACACCGGCCCCCGCGATCCGGCGCACCGCGGCCAATGCGTGGTTCAGGTGCCCGTGCACCCCCCCGTCCGAAATCAGCGCCATCACATGCGCCGTGCCACCGGAGGCGGTCATCTTCTCGATGAACCGCGCCAGCGCCTCGTTCCGGTCAAAGCTGCCATCCTCGATCGCCAGGTCGATCTGGCCAAGGTCCATCGCCACCACGCGCCCCGCGCCGATATTGGTGTGCCCGACCTCGGAGTTCCCCATCTGCCCGCTAGGCAGGCCCACATCGGGGCCGTGGGTGATAAGCTGGCTGTGCGGCCCGTGCGCCATGATAGCGTCGAAATTCGGGGTGTCGGCCAGCACCGGCGCATTGGCTTCGCGCTGCTCCGATAGGCCCCAGCCGTCAAGTATGCATAATACAACGGGTTTGGGGGTGGTCATCGGTCTGCTCCTGCCTTGATTGGTCCTGTCCTAGCGCGTCTGGCCCGGCAGGTGAACCGGTTTCCCCGCAAGATGGCGCATCTGGCCGGAAATCCGCCCAATGAAGGCGCCTCAGGCGCATGATGCGTGACGCGCCTCAGGCGCGATGATAGGGGCTACCGGCAAGGATCGAGGCCGCGCGGTATAGTTGCTCTGCCACCATCACCCGCACCAGCATATGCGGCCAGACCATTGCGCCGAAGGACAGGCTGAAATCGGCACGCTTGCGCAATTCGGGCGCGATGCCATCGGCCCCCCCGATCACCAGCGCCAGATCCTGTCGCCCTTCGTCGCGCCAGCCTGCCAGCCTGTCCGCGAATTGCGGCGATGTCAGGGTCTTTCCCCGCTCGTCCAGCGTGATCAGAAGCGCCCCCTTCGGAATGGCCCGTTCCAGCAGCGCGGCCTCGGCACTCATTCCGCCACCGCGCTTGTCCTCGACCTCGTGCTCGCGCGCGGGGCCAAGGTTCATGGCGCGTCCGGTCTTGTCGAAGCGGCCCAGGTAATCGTCAACCAGTTCGCGTTCGGGCCCGGCCCGCAGCCGCCCGACCACGCACAGATGTACGCGCATTCAGCTTCCTGTGCCCGCCACTGCAGGAACCCACATCTTTTCAAGCTGGTAAAACTCGCGCACCTCGGGACGGAAAATGTGCACGACAACGTCGCCGGTATCGATCAGCACCCAGTCGCCGGCATCCTTGCCTTCCACGCGCGCCACACGGCCCATATCCTGCTTGAGTCGCTTGGCAAGCTTTTCGGCGATCGCCGCCACCTGCCGCGAGGACCGACCCGAGCAGATCACCATGTAATCGCCAATCGCCGTTTTCCCGCGCAGGTCGATCTGCACGATATTTTCGGCCTTGTCGTCTTGTAGGGATGCAATGATGCGTTCCAGCAATTCCTCGCTTGTCGCATCCTGTACGGGGTTTTTCGCCGGAACGCCGGTCATGGGCGCCTCCTGCGTCGCGGTCCCCGCCGCTTCGAGATTGAGAGACAGGACATCGTCCTCCTTTTTACGCGCCGTCAGAGTCCCGGCGCTGGACATACCTTCAAAATAGCAAGCGGCAGGCGACATTTCAATGAAGCCGCATCAACCACGGGCAAGGCCGCCGCCGCGATCACTCGCCCGACCCTTCCAGCATGCGCACCTCGCGTTGCGGGAAGGGGATCGAAATACCGTTGGCCTGGAACGCGTCCCACAGCGCCAGGTAGACGTTGCCGCGAATATTGGTCAGCCCCCCTGTGGGGTCTCGTATCCAGAACCGCAAGATGTAATCGACCGAGGAGTCCCCGAACCCCACGATATGACAGACCGGCGGCTTGAAGCTCAGAACCCTGTCCACGCCCTTGGCGGCCTCGATGGCGATGCGGCGCACCTCGTGCGGATCGTTGCCGTAGGCGGTGCCAAAATATATGTCCAGCCTCACGAACTCGTTCGAATGCGACCAGTTGACGACCTGCCCGGTGATCAGATCCTCGTTCGGGATCAGGTATTCCTTGCCGTCGCGCGTGACGACGCTGACATACCGCGCGCCAAGGCTGTTGATCCATCCGAACGTCTCGCCCAGGCTGATCACGTCGCCGGGCTTGATCGACTTGTCCAGCAGGATGATCACCCCCGAAACCAGGTTCGACACCACCTTTTGCAGGCCGAAACCAAGGCCTACGCCAATCGCCCCCGACAGAACCGCCAGCCCGGTCAGGTCCACCCCGACCGTGCGCAACCCAAGGAAAAACGCCGCACCATAGAGCAGCACTTGCAGCAACTTGATCAGCAGCACCTGCATCGAGGGCGATATATCCTCGTTGCGCCGGATCGAGCTTGCCGAGGATTGCGACAGGAACCGCGCCCCCACGATCAGCACGGTCAGCAGCACCGCCGCCTGCAACACCAGCCACAGGCTGAACCGTGTCTCGCCGATATTGACGGCTGCGCTGTCCAGCAACGCGCGCGCATTGTCGGTCAGGCTCAGCACCGACAGCGTCACCCAGATCCAGACCCCGACCCGTATGATCTGACGCAGGAACCGGTTCTGTATCAGGCGCGACAGCACGGCGATTACCAGCCACGCCAGCGCCAGTAGCCCGATGATGCCCAGCAGGTAAGATCGGCTTGGCCACGTAACCTCGCCCATGGTCCAGATCACCGGCCAGATCAGCGCCACGAAGATCAGCACGCGCAGCCGCCGGTGAACGATCACCATCGCCCGCATCCGCCATTTCGGCCAGCCCTCGCGCGTGCGCAGCCAGTCATGCAGGCGCGGCGCCAGTATCCGGGCCGCAAGATGCGCCACCAGCAGCAGCACCAGCGCGATCGCGATCTGGTAGGCGTTCCACGGCCTCAGCAGCCCTTCGGCAAAGGCTTGCGCCCGCATCGCAAGGTCCACCACGATGTCTTGCGGCGCCGTTTGGCTGTCGAGGTCTGTTGGCTCCATGGCTTGCCTGTCTGTTGTTTCGGCCAAGACTCGCACGCGCCGCCCGCATTTCCAAGACAAATGCCGCCCTGGCCGCGCAGCAAACAACCTGCGCCCTTGATAGACGGCCCCGCGCGATGTATCTGGCAAGGATGACACGGATTTTCGACATTGATGATCGCGCCCGCCTGCGAGAGCGGTTTTTCGGCGCGTCCCTGACGGTTCTGGCGCGCCTATAAGGCGGACGCGCCCCAAAATCCATGTCGCTCCGGCGATGCCCTGCAAACAGAATTCGAACGGGAGAGGACCAATGTCCCCCAAGACCCTTTATGACAAGATCTGGGATGCCCACCTCGTGGACGAGGCCGAGGATGGATCGAGCCTGCTGTATATCGACCGCCACCTGGTGCACGAAGTGACCAGCCCGCAGGCCTTCGAGGGGCTGCGCATGACCGGCCGCAAGGTGCGCAACCCGCAAAACACCATCGCCGTGCCCGATCACAACGTGCCCACCACGCCTGACCGCGTCGATGGCATCAAGAACGAGGAAAGCCGCATCCAGGTCGAGGCACTGGATCGCAACGCGCAGGACTTCGGCGTGAACTACTACCCCGTGTCGGACATCCGGCAAGGCATCGTGCATATCGTCGGCCCCGAACAGGGCTGGACATTGCCGGGCATGACGGTGGTTTGCGGCGACAGCCACACCGCCACGCACGGCGCCTTCGGGGCGCTGGCCCACGGCATCGGCACGTCCGAGGTGGAACACGTCCTGGCCACGCAAACGCTGATTCAGCAGAAATCGAAAAACATGAAGGTCGAGATCACCGGCAAGCTGCGCCCCGGTGTCACGGCCAAGGACATCACCATGGCGGTGATCGGCGCCACCGGCACCGCCGGCGGCACCGGCCACGTCATCGAGTATTGCGGCGAAGCGATCCGCGAGTTGTCGATGGAAGGGCGCATGACCGTCTGCAACATGGCGATCGAAGGCGGCGCGCGCGCCGGCCTCATCGCGCCGGACGAGAAAACCTATCAATACGTCAACGGCCGCCCCCACGCCCCCAAGGGCGCCCAGTGGGAAGCCGCGCTGGCGTGGTGGAAAACGCTCTACTCCGACCCGGACGCGCATTGGGACAAGGTCGTGACCATCCGTGGCGAGGATATCGCGCCGCTGGTGACCTGGGGCACCTCGCCCGAGGACGTGCTGCCGATCACCGCCAACGTGCCCGCCCCCGAGGATTTCACCGGCGGCAAGGTCGATGCGGCCCGTCGCGCGCTGGAATACATGGGCCTGACGGCTGGCCAACCCCTCAGCGAGGTGGAAATCGACACCGTCTTTATCGGCTCCTGCACCAATGGCCGGATCGAGGATCTGCGCGCCGCCGCCAAGGTGCTCAAGGGCAAGAAGGTCAAGGAAGGGCTGCGCGCCATGATCGTGCCCGGCTCGGGCCTTGTGCGTGCCCAGGCCGAGGAAGAGGGCCTTGCCGGCATCTTCACCGAGGCGGGATTTGAATGGCGCCTCGCGGGCTGTTCCATGTGCCTTGCCATGAACCCTGATCAACTCGCCCCCGGCGAACGCTGCGCGGCCACCTCGAACCGCAATTTCGAAGGCCGCCAGGGCCGCGGCGGGCGCACCCACCTGATGAGCCCCGCCATGGCCGCGGCGGCGGCGATTACCGGCAAACTGACCGATGTGCGGGAGATGATGTAATGCAGAAATTCGACAAACTCACCGGCATCGCCGCGCCCATGCCGCTCATCAATGTCGATACCGACATGAT
>CAZOKA010000110.1:0-8094 GCA_964580265.1 uncultured Rhodobacterales bacterium
CATGCTGTTCCTGTTCGCCTATACGATGCTGCTGCTGGTGGTGCTGGCCTTGCAGGGCCGGATCGAGGCTGCGGCGGTCGTGATCGGGTTGATGTTGGCGGTGCCGAATGCGATTGGCAACATGACCGGAGCCGCGCTCTTTCGCCCGGAAAGGGCGCGGCTCTACCGGGCGGCGGGATATGGGCTGATCGTGCTGTCAGCCTTGGGTGGATTGCCGATATGGGACGCCTTCGGCTAAACTCGACAAGGAGGCGAGATGGAACTCAACGAGATCAACTTTGCCGGCGTGGTGCCGATAGACGGCTACGGCCCCGGATTCTTCCGGGTCGGCGGCCAGGTGATCGAAGGTGCGGTTATCGTCACCGCCGAGCATGCGCAGGCATGGAGCGGGTTATCGGATGCCGCGCCGCTGATCGCGCTGGCCGAGCGGGCCGACGTGATTTTCGTAGGGATGGGTAGCGAGATCGCGCATCTGCCAGCCGAGCTTCGCAGTGCCGTCGAAGAGGCGGGTATCGGAGTCGAGGTGATGAGCTCGCCCGCCGCTGCGCGCACCTACAACATCCTGCTGTCCGAAGGGCGGCGCGTGGCCGCGGCCCTGCTGCCGGTGCAAGCAGAGGGCTGAGTCAGCCACTGCGCGTGGTGTGCCAATGCGCCAGCCGGTGATCCATCACCCGGCGCCACAGCCGCGGCCAGAGCGCAATCACCGCCATCACCGGCAGCGAATGGGGCAATACCGGCATGTCATCCCCAAGGCGCAATTCGGGGAACGGGCGCGCGGGGTTGAGGTGATGATCGGAATGGCGCGGCGCGTTGAGCATCATCGCTGATGACCAGAATTGCGGCGCGTTCCACGAATGTTGCGGGCCGACCGGCTCGGGCTGGCCGTTGTCGCGCGCGGCGCGGCGCAAGCCATAGTGCTGTACGTAATCCGACAGTAATATCTGCAACTGGGCGTAGCCCGCCAGCGCCAGCAGCGCCAGGATACCGGGCGCCCCGGCGATGAATGCAGCTGCCAGTATCGTGACCAACGCCCCGCCGATGTGGCCGGTATAGGGATGGCTCCACCACGGGCGCGGGGTGCTGCCCCGGGCGCGCAGGGCCGTCTCGGCGCGCCAGCCCGCGCGGAACGATCCCGGCCATGCGCGCATGGCGAATCGCCAGAACCCTAGCCCTGCGGGGGCCGAATTGGGGTCTTGCGCCGTGGCGGCATGCACGTGGTGCACCCGCACATGCGCCGAAGCGTGATGCCCGAACAGCAGCGAGGTATAGATCGCCTTGCCAAGCGTGCGCCGCCAGCGGGTGGATTTGTGGATCAGCTCGTGTGCATTGGGGTGGCCGACCTGCCCGAAGAACAGGCCGAACGCCGCCCACAGGCCTGCCCGCTCCCATCCGCCGTGGCCGCTTGGCCCTCCGATGGCCCAGACGGCCAGCGCCAGAAGCAGCAAATGCGCACCGCCCAGAACAACCGCCAGCCTGTCGCCGCTGGGAAATTCGGCGCCGGGGGCCGCGCGCGCGGCAGCGCGGGCGACAAGGTGATCCATCGCCCATGTTACCACCGTGATCCACAACAGCGCCGCCAGCACCCATGCCCCGCCGCGCAGCGCCGCTATCGACAGCAGTGCAACAGGCGTCAGCGTGGCAAGGTTGAAAAATAGCATGCGGGCGTCGTTTCCTGCTGGGGAAGGGGCATCAAACGCCCACTTCGGGGCCTGGGCATGTCATGGGTTCGGTGGACTGCTCGACCTCGTAGAGCGTGGTTTGCGCCGGGTCGTTTTCGAACCGCGCGACAAGCCCTCCGGGGCCCTTGTAGAAGCTCCAGCATTGGGGGGCGGGGTTGTCCTCGTAGATAAAGCAGATCTGCTCGTCCTGCTGATACCAGAACCCCGCCTTGCACTTGCCATCCAGGAAGGACCATCGCACGCGCTGATTGGGCAGGTATTCCTCGGCGCCGTAGGGTTCGGACCCGGTTCCGTAGTAGAAAGTCTTGCCGCGCGTGTAGGCATCGAAGTCGCTGGCATCGAGGCTATCCTGCGCCGCGGCGGGCAGGGACAGGAGCAGCCAGGCAAGCACGGGTGCGGTGTGATTCATGCGCGTAGTGTGCCCTATCCCCGCGCCGCTTGGCCAGAGCGTTCGCGCCGCGCGCGTCAAATTACCATGCCATTGCGCGGCGCGGTCGCCCGGCGGGAAAACACTGCGGGCAATCGCGCGAGGGGCCTTTCAAATCCGGCGCGAAATGGCTAGGTCATGAGAAACGCACCAAAGGCCGCAGTGATCGCCATGTCCTTTTTCGGGAAACTCAAGAACCGCATGTTCAAGTCCTCTTCGCGACTGGAAGAGGGGCTTGATGCTATTGTCGAGGAGGGCGGCGTCGAGGAGGGCGGCCAGCCCGACACGCCGCCGGAGCCCGCGCCGCAGGAAGATCCGGCGCCCGTGATCCCGCCGCGCGAGATTCCCGCCGACCCCGAAGAGGCGCCCGTGCCAATCCCCGGCGAGGTGCCCTTGCCCGAGCCGGAACCCGAGGCGCCGCCATCCCCGCCCGAGTTGCCGGACGTGCCAGAGGGCGACGAGGCCGGGGAGCGGACGGGGTTACTGGGCCGTCTGCTGGGCCGCGCGGGGCGCCCGACGATGCGTCGCACGCTCGACGACGCCATGCTGGAGCAGCTTGAGGAGCTGTTGATCACCGCCGATATGGGGGTGGATACCGCCTTGCGGGTCACCGCCAACATGGCCGAGGGGCGGATGGGCCGCAAGCTATCTACCGACGAGATCAAGGGCCTGCTGGCCGACGAGATCACCCGCATCATGGAGCCGGTGGCGCGGCCGATGCCGCTATATCCATCCAAGCCGCAGGTGGTGCTGGTGGTGGGTGTCAACGGGTCGGGCAAGACCACGACCATTGGAAAGCTGGCGTCGCAGTTCAAGGCCGCGGGCAAGGATGTCGTGATCGCCGCCGGCGACACGTTTCGCGCGGCCGCGGTCGAGCAGTTGCAGGTGTGGGGCGAGAGGGCCGGTGTGCCGGTTCTGACCGCGCCCGAGGGCAGCGACCCCGCCAGCCTGGCGTTCGACGCCATGACCAAGGCCGAGGCGGACGGCGCCGATTTGTTGATGATCGACACCGCCGGGCGGCTGCAAAACCGCGCCGACCTGATGGAAGAGCTGTCCAAGATCGTGCGCGTGATCCGCAAGAAAGACCCCGAGGCGCCGCATAACACGCTGCTGGTGCTGGATGCGACCACCGGGCAGAACGCCCTGCGGCAGGTCGAGATTTTCCGCGAGTTGGCCAACGTGTCGGGCCTGGTGATGACGAAACTGGACGGCACCGCCCGCGGCGGCGTGCTGGTCGCGCTGGCCGATCGCTTTGGCCTGCCGATCCATGCCATCGGCGTGGGCGAGCAGATCGACGATCTGGCCCCGTTCGACCCCAGGGATTTTGCAAGGGCGCTGACGGGTCTCGATGCTTGAACTTTGCCGGACAACCGAATTTCGCGGCGATCAGATGGATATCGTCGAATTGCTGGACGTGGCGCGCCTGACGCCGCCACCGCCGGACGAGGACAGCGCGGATGCCGCGCCGGGTCATGCCCCCTATGCCGAATGCGTGCTGCTGGACGCGGGGCGCGTGGTGGGGTTCGGGCGTCTTGTCTGGACCGGCAGCGCCGATGACCTGCCCCGGATCAGCGACCTGGCCGTGGTACGCGCGCAACGCACGCCGTTCATCATCCAGGCGATGGAAGAAGACCTGATCGACGAGTATGCGCAAAATGCCGAGGGCGGCGTGATCGTGCTCGACCACATGGAGCGGCGAATCGACATCACGCCGCGCCTGCGCGCGAAGGCCGATGCCCGCCGTGGTCAGGCAAGCGGCCGGCCCAAGGGATGAGCACGTGGCTTGTCGGGCTTGAAGGCACGCCGGCGGGGCATCAGTTGGCCATGGCGCTGGCGCTGCTGGCGGCGGTGTTGCACGCGGTGTTCGGCGCATTGCAGAAGGGGCGGCACGATCCGTGGCTGACGCGCGGGGCCATCGACATCAGCTATGGCCTGATCGCGGCGCCGCTGGCTCTGTTCGTGGTGCCGTGGCCTGCACCGGACATGTGGCCGATCTTCGCGGGGGCCTTTGTCATCCATACCGCGTACAAGCTGCTGCAGGCGATGGCCTATACGCGCGGGGCTTACACGGTGGTCTACCCGGTGGTGCGCGGAACCGGGCCGCTGTTCACGGTGATCGGGGCGTGGCTTCTGTTCGGCGAGGTGTTCACGCTGCTGCAATGGCTGGGGGTGGCGGTGCTGCTGGCGGGGATATTCGGGCTGGCCGTTTACAACCTGATCCACATCACGCTGGAGCGCGAGACGCTGAACATGGCGCTGGCACTGGCGGCGGTCACGGGATTGTTCGTGGCGCTTTACACGACCTATGACGCGTATGGCATTCGCGCCACGCCGGACCCGTTCACGTTCCTTATGTGGTTCTTCATGATCGACGGTTTCGCGATGCCTGTGCTGGCGGCGCTGCGCTGGCGGGCGATGGCGCCGGTGGTGCGCCCGCCGATGGCGCCGCTGATGGTGCGCGGGGTGATCGGTGCGGTGGTTGCGTTCTTCAGCTTCGGCGCGGTGATGATGGCGACGCGGTTGGACAAGGTCGGCGAGGCGGCGGTGCTGCGCGAAACCTCGACCGTGTTCGCCGCGCTGATCGGCTGGCTGGTGCTGCGCGAAACGGTAGGCCCGCGCCGGATCGCGCTGATGGCACTGATTGCGCTCGGCGCGATAATCGTAGAAATGGGTGGCTGAAGGAAAGGGCGTGACCATGAGCCAAGGCAAAATCAACCCGATGCTCAAGACCGGCCTGGAACTGGGTCCGATCGTGGCGTTTTTCGCAGCTTATGTGCTGCTCAAGGACAACGTCTATACCATTGGCGGGCGGGCCTATGACGGGTTCATCCTGGTCACGGCGGGGTTCATCCCGCTATTCGCCATCACTACGGCGGCGCTGTGGCGGCTGACCGGCAAGCTGTCGAAGATGCAGCTTGTCACGCTGGTTCTGGTGATCGTGTTCGGCGGGTTGTCGGTGTGGCTGAACGATGATCGCTTTTTCAAGATGAAGCCGACGATGATCTACCTGATCTTCGGCGGTATCCTGGGTGTGGGGCTGCTGCGCGGGCAATCCTACCTGCAATCGGTGATGGACGAGGCCATGCCGCTGCAGCGCGAGGGGTGGATGATCCTGACGCGGCGACTGATGATCTTTTTCTTCGCGCTGGCCATCGCCAACGAGGCGGTCTGGCGCCTGATGAGCACCGAGGCGTGGGTCTATTTCAAGACCTTCGGCCTGTCGGCGGCGGTGTTCGGGTTCTTCATCACGCAGGGGCGCGTGTTTTCCGAGTACGGTATCGACAAGGACGACGACGAGTAGCGCCGCTTATTTCTGGCCGAACAGCACCTTCTGCGCCGCCTTGTCCTGTTGCAGGTTACCGCGTTTTTCGGCGTGGAGGGCGCGACCGGCCTGCACGCCGGGGCGGGCGCCCACCTGCTCCAGCCAGCGGGCGAAGTTGGGTTTGTCATCCAGGGTCTGTTCCTGCCCCTCCCACAGCGAGGCCCAGGGCCAGATCGCCATGTCCGCGATGGAATAGAAATCGCCCGCCACGTATTCGTTCGCGGACAGTTGCCCATCGAGTACGCGCAGCAGGCGCGCGGTCTCGCCCCGGTAGCGGTCCTTGGCGTAGGGCAGGTCGTGGGGCGGGTCCATCGCGGGGGCATATTTCAGGAAATGGTGCGCCTGCCCCGCCATCGGACCCAGACCGCCCATCTGCCACATCAGCCATTGATCCACGGCGATGCGATCGCGTTCCGTCGGGCCGGTGAACTGGCCCGTCTTGCGCGCCAGGTATTGCAGGATGGCGCCGGACTCGAAGATCGAGATCGGCGCGCCGTCCGGGCCATCGGGATCGACGATCGCGGGCATCTTGTTGTTGGGCGAGATCGCCAGGAAGTCCGGCTTGAACTGATCGCCCGCCCCAAGATCGACCAGGTGCGTCGTGTAAGGCAGGGCCATCTCCTCGAGTGCGATGGAGATCTTCCAGCCATTCGGCGTGGGCCAGAAATACAGATCGATCGGCGCTTGTGTCATCGGGCGCGTCCTTTGGGGCTGAGGCGGTATCAGTTATGGCCGCATGATGGCGCATTTGCGCCCGCGTGCAAGGGGGCACACCGACGGCCCCCAAGGCGCGATGGTGTTGACCCGGCGGCGCACGCGGAATATCAGGCGGATGTGGCGATTTGTGACCGGATTGCGGGCCACGGTAAACAAACCGCTAAAGAGGCGAAGCACGAAGGAGCCCCCTTTCGCTTGGCCGCGACCGGGGGTTTTTTCATGGGCAGGCGGTAAACGCGGCCTGCCCCAAGGAGTGAGAGCGATGACAGATGGCTGGAAAGCACGCACCAAGGCGGTGCATGGCGGCACCCGTCGCAGCCAGTATGGCGAGGTAAGCGAGGCGCTGTTCCTGACGCAGGGCTTTGTTTATGACAGCGCCGAAGCGGCCGAGGCCCGGTTCCTTGAAGCTGGACCCGACGAGTTTATCTATGCCCGCTACGGCAACCCGACCGTGGCCATGTTCGAAGAACGGATCGCGGCGCTGGAAGGGGCCGAGGACGCATTCGCCACCGCCAGCGGCATGGCGGCGGTGAACGGCGTGCTGGCGGCCATGCTGCGCGCGGGCGATCACGTGGTGGCCTCGCGGGCGCTGTTCGGCTCGTGCCTGTATATCCTCGAGGAAATCCTGCCGCGGTATGGCGTCGAAGTCAGCTTCGTGGACGGTATCGACCTTGACCAATGGCGCGAGGCGGTTCGCCCCGACACGCGCGCGGTGTTCTTCGAGACCATCTCGAATCCCACGCTGGAGGTGATCGACATCGCCGCCGTGTCCGAGATCGCCCATGCCGTGGGGGCGACGGTGGTGGTGGATAACGTATTTGCCACGCCGGTCTATTCGCGCGCGATGTCACAGGGGGCTGACGTCGTTGTCTATTCCGCGACCAAGCATATCGACGGGCAGGGGCGCACGCTTGGCGGTGTGATCCTTGGCAGCCGCGAGTTTATTCGCGGCACGCTTGAGCCGTACATGAAGCATACCGGCGGCTCGATGTCACCCTTCACGGCCTGGGTGATGCTGAAGGGGCTGGAGACGTTGCACCTGCGCGTGCGCGCGCAGGCCCGAACCGCCGTGCAACTGGCCGAGGCGCTGGATGGGCGCGACGAGCTGTCGAGGATGATCTACCCCGGTCATATCAGTCACCCGCAACACGCGTTGTGCGACGCGCAGATGGGTGCGGGTGGCACGGTTCTGTCGCTGGACCTCGCGGCGGGGCAGAAGGCCGCCTTTGCATTTCTCAACGCGCTGTCGATCGTGGTGATTTCGAACAATCTGGGTGACGCGAAATCCATCGCGACGCACCCGGCGACCACCACGCATCAGCGACTGCCAGATGACCGCAAGCAGGCGCTTGGCATCACGCCGGGCCTGATCCGGCTGAGCGTCGGCCTGGAGGATGCGCAGGATTTGATCGCGGATATTTCCGCTGCGTTGGACGTTTCGCGGGAGTTTTCCTGATCCGGAATGTCGTTTCCTGCGTAATTTCCTTCGAGATTGGAAAACGGTCGTCGCCGGCATAGGTTAATAGGGCGACAGCACGCGAAAGGGCTTTAGATGAACATCCACACGCCGGACTTAGATCGTCACCCCGACCGCGACGACGCCGCAGAGGCGCTTGCGCGGTTGCGGGTCTGGGCCGCGCAAGCCACCGAGCACGAGATTGCCGCCCTCGATCCGGCCTTGGCGCATCTTGTTGCGCCCGAAGGGCGGCCGCCCTATCCGGACTTGTCACGCAGCTATCCCGAAGGCTTCGTCGCCAGCGATGCCTACAAGGCGACCATGCCAGACCTGCAAAACGGCCCGGCCAGCCTGATTCGCGGCGCACGTCAGCAGATTCAGCACGTGGGCATTTCCAACTTCAGGCTGCCGATCCGGTTTCATACACGCGACAACGGCGATCTGACGCTTGAGGCGCGCGTGACCGGCACGGTCAGCCTGGAGGCGGACAAGA
>CAZOKA010000111.1:0-7970 GCA_964580265.1 uncultured Rhodobacterales bacterium
GCCTTATCACCAGCGTAGGATCGCCGCACCGCGGCCCGTCGATGCGCGGCTTCTCGACCAGTCGCCCGATGTCCGCAAAGGCCATCACCGCCAGCGTTATCCGCGCGCTAATCCGCCCGTGGGAGCATACGGCCAAGGCGGCGACCGCCGAGGATGTGCACATGCAGGTGCGGCACCTCCTGGATGCCTGCCTCGCCCGCGTTGGATATCATGCGAAAGCCGCCACCGTCGCCGGGTTGCACACCCATCATCTTGCAGACCTCGCCGATGGTGCGGGTGTAATCCACGATCTCGGCCTCGGACGCGGTCAGCGCGAAATGGTCGTAGCTGACATAGGGGCCCTTGGGGATCACCAGCACGTGCACCGGCGCTTGTTCGGATATGTCGTGAAAGGCAAGGCTGTGTTCGGTTTCCAGAACCGTCTTGTTGGGGATCTCGCCGCGCAGGATCCGGGCAAAGATGTTCTGGTCGTCGTAGCGTTCGGTCATCGTGCACCTCAGTCGGAGAAAAGGTAGTGGATCGCGAGTATTTCATGCGCTTTCTGCTCTGAAACGGCAAGGAAGCGCGCGAGGTTGCGGGCGTTCTCATCTATCGAGTCCACCTCGCGGATGCGGGTGTAATTGTCGTAGCCGGCATCGCGGATGGCCTCGCTTTCGTTGGCGATGTCCTGCCGGATGGTGGGCAGCAGGCGCTCCAGCGTGCGCTTGGGGGTGTGTTCGCCGGCAAGGCCGACGCGTTTGGCGTGGCCCTGTAGAAAGTCGTCGGAAAACAGGCAATCGACCTCGAGCAGGCGGGTGGTGGAGCGGTCGCCGCCGAAATCGTTCAGCAGGTCAAGGTTGGACGGGTCGATACAGATGATCAGGCGGTTGGTGTCGTGGTATTCGAACAGCATCCGCATCAGGGCGCGGCGGTGGCGGGTGCGTTTGCCCAGCGTGGCCTGGATGCCGCCCAGATCGGGCAGGTCCGTATCGGCCTCGTTGAACAGGTATTCGATCGCCGGGATGTCGGTTGCCGCGCGGATGCGGCCGACGAGGCGCTTGGCGATGTGCCATTTCTTGCAGATGACGATCATCAGTTCGCGCTCGCGGCCCAGGGTGCTTTCGGTTTCCCAGAACCGGGTGCCGAAGCGCCGCCCGATCCGGCCGCGCCCGGTGAGGAACTGATAGAGGCTGCGCCCCTCGTTCGATATCGGGAACTCGACCCCGGTGGCGGAATACAGCACCCCCAGCCGCGATTTCAGTTCCAGCGCCTCGGGGCTGATCTTGCGGGCGAAGAGGTAATCCTGCGCCAGCAGCAGATCGTAGTGATCGTTGTAGAAGGTCACCGGCATACCGTAATCCGAGAACATCAGGAAGGTCAGCGTCCGCGTGCGGATCTCGGGGGCGGGGATCAGGTGCCGCACGAGGGTCTGAAAGAAGGTTTCATCGGGAATCCAGGTGGTGCGGAAAAACCGCATGACATCGGGACGTTCGCTCGTGAAGGCAAGGATTTTCTCGATGGTGCGGCGCCGCAGGCACCACCATTGGCTACCGATCTGGACATCTATATCGTGCGGAATGGGGCGCGACAGGCGCAGTTTCTGTTGCAGGGCCATCGAGGCGTAGAACAACCGCTTGTTCTTGCGCTCGTTGAAATAGTGGCGGTAGATCAGGCGCTCTTGCTTGATGCCCGTCTTGATCCAGTCGCTTTTGAAGAAATCGAAGCTTTCGATATAGTCCACGTCGTGCGCATCGAGGAAGGCATGGGCATATTCGGCGGACTTGATTGCCATGCAATCGCCCGACACCATGTAGAAATGCGTGGCACGGGGAAAGGCGGCCTCGGCCGCCTCAAGGGCGTTGAGCGTGGCCTGCACGAGGGACCATTCGCCCCAGCCGCACTTGATCCGCTTGCTTGCGAAGGTGATGTTGGGATTGTCCGCCAGCGCGGAGCGGATACGATCAAAAGCGGCGGCATCGGCGCGGGCATCGAAGTGGATCGCCATGCAATCGCCCATGGCGGTAAGCTGCTCTGCCTGCTTTATGACGGCTTCGGGGTCTTTGTGGCACAGCAGTATGAAGGCGATTTTTGCCATTATGGAAACGAATGCCCCTGTTCAATGTCTTTGTATGGATAGATAAAGGGCAAAAGTCGTTGAAGAAACATTCTTTCTATTGTTTTTTTCGATAATGATAGCTCCGGCGCGTTATGCCGTGTTGGCCAAGAAGGGGGTGTTCATGGGGTTTCCGGGAACATGGATGACGACAAGCGAGAGCATGGTCTATCGCGTGGTGCCGAAATGCGCCTGTTCGAGCATTGGCCAGATCATGTATTACTCGGATCACGGCGAATTTTTCGACGGCGATATTCACGACGCCCGCAGCGGCATCCACAAATGGGCGATCGAGGACAGTCAGCAGCTTATCTCGGATAACGTGAAGGGGCACAAATCCTATGCCTTCACCTGCGTGCGCAACCCCTATACCCGCATCCTTAGCTCGTTCTTCGACAAGGTCTGCGGGATACAGCGCAACGGCAAGCGGTATCGCGGCAACCTGGTGCCGCTGCTGGTGCAGAAATACGGCGTCGAGGTGGGCGGCGAGGATGGAACGGAAGAGTTCGACCAGATCAAGAGCTTTCGGCGGTTCCTGCTGTTCGCGCGCGATACGATCCGCTGGCGCCGGCCGATGGACCCTGACATCCACTGGTCGGCGATGGCGGGGCATGTGTCCACCTTCATCGTGAACGGCGGCCGGTATGACAGCATCTTCTGGACAGAGCGGTTCAACGAGGGGATGCAGCAGGTGCTGGACGGGGTCGAGACGCCCTATGAAGTGGACCTGGAACAGGTGCCGCGATTCAACGAATCCGAAGGCCACGGGCCAAAGCGGGCGCATCCGGTGGAGGAGTATTTCGACGATTTGTCGATGCACCTGGTTTACGAGATCTACAAGCGCGATTTCCGGCTGTTCAAGTACGATTTCGAAGATCCGTCGAACAAGATGCCCACGGGCGAGATTGATCTGGACGAGGTCCACGCCAAGCTGGGCGATTGATTTCGCCATTTGCACATTTGCCGCAACTGCCCGCAATGCGTGCGCGTGGTTGACTGTTGTTCTGGACGCAACGGCCCCGGTTCGGTAGTTTGGGGCAAAACGGGACGGCAATGATCCCGAACCTTGAGGCAGTAGAATATGTTTCCCGAGCGGTTTTCGAACCTTCCGGCATATGCGTTCCCGCGTTTGCGGGCGCTTTTGGATGAGCACGCGCCGGGCGGCGACGTGATCCATATGTCCATTGGCGAGCCGAAGCACCCGTTCCCCGATTGGGTGGGCGAGGTTCTGGCGGCCAATACGGCCGGGTTCGGGCGCTATCCGCCGAACGAGGGCAGCGAGGGGCTGCGCGGCGCGATCAGCGATTGGCTACGCCGCAGGTACGGGGTGGCGGTGGACCCCGACCGCGAGGTGATGGCCCTGAACGGTACGCGCGAGGGGCTGTATAACGTGTGCATGGCGCTGGTCCCCGAGGCCAAGGCCGGCGCGCGCCCGGTGGTTGCGATGCCGAACCCGTTCTACCAGGTTTACATGGTCGGCGCGCTCTCCGTCGGGGCCGAGCCGGTTTTCGTTCCGGCCACGCGGGAAACGGGGGATTTGCCCGATTTCAAGGGGCTTGCCAAGGATGTGCTGAACCGGATGGCGGCGGTTTACGTCTGTTCGCCGTCGAATCCGCAAGGCGCGGTGGCAAGCCGTGCCTATTGGACCGAGCTGATCGGGCTGGCCGAGCAATACGATTTCCGCATCTTCGCCGACGAATGCTATTCCGAGATCTACCGGGGCGATCCGCCGGTGGGCGCGATGCAGGTGGCGCAGGAGCTGGGCGCGGACCCCGAACGCGTGGTGATTTTCCATTCGCTGTCGAAACGATCGAACCTGCCTGGACTCAGATCGGGGTTTGTCGCGGGCGGTGCGCAAAGCATCGCGCGGCTGCGGCAATTGAGGGCGTATGGTGGCGCGCCGCTGCCGCTGCCGCTTCAGGCGGTGGCCGAGCGCGCCTGGTTGGATGAGGCGCATGTGGTTGAAAACAGGCGTCTTTACCAGGAGAAATTCGAGCTGGCCGACAAGATTTTCGGCGATGTTGCGGGCTACCGGGGGCCAGAGGCGGGATTTTTCCTGTGGTTGCCGGTGACCGATGGCGAGGCGGCGGCGCTGAGGCTTTGGCGGGAAACCGGCGTGCGGGTGTTGCCCGGCGCGTTTCTGAGCCGCGAGGTGCAGGGCGAGAACCCCGGCAAGGCATATATAAGGGTCGCATTGGTGGCCCCAAGGCAAGAGATGCAGGCAGGGCTGATTGCGCTGCGCAACTGCATATACAATTGAGGGGACGAGGGCAGGAATGGCATATCAGACTCGGGGACGTGATCCATTGTTCGACAGCGACGTTCAGGCCGCGATCGAAAAGCGCGGCAAGGAGTTGCTGGGCATTGCGCTGATCCTGGTGGCTGCTGCGGCGGCCGCGATGACGATGTCCTACCATCCCGATGATCCGTCGTTCCTGTCGGCCACGGACGCGCCGGTGCGCAACTGGACCGGCCAGATCGGCGCAAGCATCGCGGCGCCGTTGTTCATGATCGTCGGCTGGGGCGCGTGGGGTATCCCGGTGGTCCTGGGCGGTTGGGGGCTGCGATTCACCCTGCACCTGGGCGAGGGGCGCGCGTTGAGCCGCCTGATTTTCGGGCCGATCGCGATTGCGCTGGCCTCGGTCTACGCGGCATCGCTGGTGCCGGGGGCCGATTGGAGCCACAGTTTCGGGCTTGGCGGGTTGTTCGGCGATACGGTTCTGGGCACGGCTCTTGGCATATTGCCGGTCAGTGCCACCTTCGGCCTCAAGGTGCTATCGGTTCTGCTGGGCGTGGTCATGGTGGGTTGCGGGGCGTTTGTGCTTGGCTTCACATGGGCGGAGTTGCGGAAAATCGGCCGTTTCCTGGTTGTCGGGCTGATCGTCGCGTATGCCGGGCTGGTGAAGGTGCTGGCGGTTTCCGGGCGCGGCGTGGCTGGCGGAATTCAGGCGGTGATCGCCCGCAAGCAAGCGCGGCGCGACGAGCGCGCGGAACCACCACGAGACGCGCCGCGCATGGGCGCTCCGGCTGCCGATTGGCGGGTGGATCGCGGGGCGGATATGCCCGCGCCGGATGCTCAAGGGGCAGGGCCGGCCCCGGCGGCGAAAACCGGGTTCTTGTCACGGATGCCCGCGCTGGTGCGGCGGCCTGATCCGCTCCCGGAGCCGGAACTGGTAGAGCGCGCGCCGACCGCGCAGGTTGACGAAATGCCGGGCGATGACCGGATCAAGGCCAAGATCGCCGACGTGATCCGGAACCGCGTGCGCGCGGCCCCGACGATGAGCGCGTCGCCTGCCCCGGCGGATGCGGCGCATATGCCGCCGGAGCCGCCGCTGACATCGTATGCGCCCACTCAGCCGGATGATGATGATGCGGTTCTGGAGGACGAGGCGCAGGATATGGAGGCGCCCGAGTGGCCAGCGGCCGTGCCGCACAGCATTCCGGTTGCCGAGCCGCGCAAGGTGGTTCAGCACGCGCCGCGCAAGCCGGTGCAGCCCTCGGCCCGCGCCAAGGCCGAAGCGCAGCCCGCCCTGAAATTCGAGGAGGAGGGCGCGGAGTTCGAGCTGCCGCCCCTGAACCTGTTGTCGAACCCCGCCACGATCCAGCGCCATCACCTGAGCGACGAGGCGCTGGAGGAAAACGCCCGGATGCTGGAGACGGTTCTGGACGATTACGGGGTGAAGGGCGAGATCGTCAGCGTGCGTCCCGGCCCCGTCGTGACGATGTACGAGCTTGAACCGGCGCCGGGCCTGAAAGCGAGCCGTGTTATCGGGCTGGCCGATGATATCGCGCGGTCGATGTCGGCGCTGTCGGCGCGTGTGTCCACGGTGCCGGGGCGGTCCGTCATCGGGATCGAGTTGCCGAACGAGAACCGCGAAAAGGTGGTTCTGCGCGAGATCCTGAGCGCGCGCGATTACGGCGACAGCAACATGAAGCTGCCGCTGGCGCTGGGCAAGGATATCGGCGGCGATCCGATCGTGGCGAACCTGTCGAAGATGCCGCACCTGTTGATCGCGGGGACGACCGGATCGGGTAAGTCGGTGGCGATCAACACGATGATCCTGTCGCTGCTGTATCGGCTGACGCCGGATGAATGCCGGCTGATCATGATCGACCCCAAGATGCTTGAGCTGTCGGTGTATGACGGGATTCCGCATCTTCTCAGCCCCGTTGTGACCGACCCCAAGAAGGCGGTTGTCGCCCTGAAATGGGTGGTAGGCGAGATGGAAGAGCGGTATCGCAAGATGTCCAAGATGGGCGTGCGCAATATCGACGGCTACAACAGCCGCGTCGCCGATGCCTTGGCCAAGGGCGAGATGTTCTCGCGCACGGTGCAAACGGGTTTCGACGACGAGACCGGCGAGCCGGTATTCGAGACCGAGGAATTCGCGCCCGAGAAGATGCCCTATATCGTCGTCATCGTTGACGAGATGGCCGACCTGATGATGGTGGCCGGCAAGGAGATCGAGGCCTGCATCCAGCGCCTTGCGCAGATGGCGCGGGCCAGCGGCATTCACCTGATCATGGCCACGCAGCGCCCGTCGGTGGATGTGATCACGGGCACGATCAAGGCCAACTTCCCGACGCGGATTTCGTTCCAGGTGACCAGCAAGATCGACAGCCGCACCATCCTGGGCGAGATGGGCGCCGAGCAACTGCTGGGCATGGGCGACATGCTGTACATGGCGGGGGGCGCGCGCATCACGCGGTGCCACGGGCCGTTCGTAAGTGACGAAGAAGTCGAGGAAATCGTGAGCTACCTCAAGTCGTTCGGCGCGCCCGATTACGTGGGCGGCGTTGTCGAGGGGCCGGACGAGGACCGCGAGAGCAGCATCGACCAGGTGCTTGGCCTTGGTGGCAACACCGATACGGAGGATGCACTGTACGATACCGCCGTGGCGATCGTGGTGAAGGATCGCAAATGCTCGACCTCGTACATTCAGCGCAAGCTGGCGATTGGCTATAACAAGGCCGCGCGGCTGGTCGAACAGATGGAGGAACAGGGCGTTGTCAGCGGCGCCAACCATGTCGGCAAGCGCGAAATCCTGGTGCCTGAGCAATAAGGCGCGCATCGCGTTTTCGTGAAGCGCGCCGGGGTGAAACGCGCCGGGCGAGTGTATAGATGGATGTCATGACATTTGTTCGATCCCTGTTGTTGTCCGGGGCGGTGGTGGCCCTGATCGCGCCCGCATGGGCCGAAGCGGAAGAGGCGCAGCCGCTGCCGCTATCGGAGATTTCCGATTACCTGAACGATCTGCGCCTGGCGCGCAGTCCGTTCACCCAGATCAACGACGATGGCAGCATCACCACCGGCACCCTATACATCAACCGCCCCGGCCGGATGCGGTTTGCCTATGACGAGCCGGAAGATACCGTGGTGATCGCCGGTGGCAGCGCGGTGGCCATTTTCGACCCCAAGAGCAACCAGGGCCCGCAGACCTACCCGCTGGATCGCACGCCGCTGTCGCTGATCCTGGCGGAAAACGTGGACCTGGAGCGAAACGGCATGGTCGTCGGGCACGAGCGACGCGGCCCCGCGACGGTGGTAACGGCGCAAGACCCCGAGCACCCGGAATACGGCAATATCGAGCTGGTTTTTTCGCACGAGCCGGTTGAGTTGCGGCAATGGGTTATCAATGACGATAGCGGGTCAAGCACCACGGTTTCGCTGGGTGCGCTGAGCGTGCCGGAAGAATTGGACGCCTCGTTGTTCAGCATCCAGTTGGAACAGACCCGCCGCGAACAGACGCGGTAATCGGTCAGGCCCCGGTGTTCGATATCTGACACATGGCGCCCGGCGCTGGTGGGTGCGATTGGCCTGGAGCGGACGTTAGGCTATTGGCTGAAGAGCCGCGCGGTGCCCGACCGCCGGGTGGGC
>CAZOKA010000112.1:0-7883 GCA_964580265.1 uncultured Rhodobacterales bacterium
GCCGCCTACACCCTCCACCGTGCGCACGGCCTTGCCTGCCAGTTGCGGCAGGAAAAGGATGCACGAATTCAGCGCCCGACTGCCGTCCTCGTCGGTAACCATGACGGTGCAGGCGCCGCAATCGCCCTCGTTGCAGCCTTCCTTGGTTCCGGTCAGGCCCCGCGTCTCGCGCAACCAGTCCAACAGCGTCGTGGTTGCCTCCACATCGCGCAGTTGCACGCTTTCTCCGTTCAGCCGAAAGGAGATATTCATTTTGAAAACCTGCCGCCTTACCAAAGATCCCGCCCGTCAGGTGCCCGCCTTCGATGCGGCGTAGAAGGCGGCGGGCTTGTTCGCTGGTCCGCGATGAAAACTGTGAATCAGTCGTTTGGCAAGTCTTTTGTTCTGTCACCGGCGCAGGTAGTTTCACAGGCATGAGCAATTCCCCCCGATTCATCCACCTGCGCGTGCACACTGAATACTCCCTTCTCGAAGGGGCGATGCGCCTCAAGAAGCTGCCAGCCCTGTGCGAGGCCGCAGGCATGCCCGCGGTCGCGGTGACCGACACCAACAACATGTTCGCCGCGTTGGAGTTTTCGGTTGCCGCGTCGGATGCGGGGGTGCAGCCGATCATCGGCTGCCAGGTCGATCTGGCGTATCGGGAAGTGGTCCCCGGCGAGCAGCCGAAACCGCCCGCGCCCGTTGTCCTGCTGGCGCAGAACGAGGCGGGCTATGAAAACCTGATGCGCCTGAATACCTGCCTCTACGTCAGCCGGGGCGGGGACGTGCCGCTGGTTACACTGGACGAATTGCAGGCCAATGCCGAAGGCCTGATCTGCCTGACCGGCGGCCCCGACGGACCGGTCGGGCGACTGCTCAGGACCGGGCAGCGCGCCGCCGGCGAAACCCTGATGCGCCGCCTTGCCGAGACCTACCCGAACCGCCTCTATGTCGAGTTGCAGCGCCACCCGACCGACGAAGGTCAACCCGAGGCCGAACGCCTGACCGAGCGCCCCTTCATCGAAATGGCCTACGCGATGGACCTGCCGCTGGTCGCCACCAATGATGTCTATTTCCCCGACGCCGACATGTACGAGGCGCACGACGCCCTGATCTGCATCGCTGAAGGCGCCTATGTCGATCAGCAGGAGCCGCGCAGGCGCCTGACATCGCAGCATTATTTCAAATCGCAGCAGGAAATGGCCACGCTGTTCGCGGACCTGCCAGAGGCGCTGGAAAATACCGTGGAAATCGCCCGCCGCTGTGCGTTCAAGGCCTGCCGCCGCGATCCGATCCTGCCGCGATTCGCCGATGACGAGGTCGAAGAGCTGCGCCGTCAGGCCAAGGAAGGCTTGGCAGAACGCCTGCGTGTCATCCCCCACGCGGCCCCGGTCGCCGATTACGAGGCCCGGCTCGATTTCGAACTGGGCATCATCGAGGGCATGGGCTTTCCGGGCTATTTCCTGATCGTTGCCGATTTCATCAAGTGGGCCAAGGAGCATGATATTCCCGTCGGGCCGGGTCGCGGCTCGGGCGCGGGCAGCCTTGTCGCCTACGCCCTGACCATCACCGATTTGGACCCGCTGCGCTACAAGCTGCTGTTCGAGCGGTTCCTGAACCCCGAACGCGTCAGCATGCCCGACTTCGACATCGATTTCTGCATGGATCGCCGCGAAGAAGTGATCACCTACGTGCAGCAGAAATACGGGCGCGACAAGGTGGGCCAGATCATCACCTTCGGTGCGCTTTTGTCCAAGGCCGCAGTGCGCGATATCGGCCGCGTCTTGCAGATGCCCTACGGCCAGGTGGACCGCCTGAGCAAGCTGATCCCCGTCGAAGGGGTCAAGCCCGTGTCGATCGCCGAGGCGCTGGTGCAGGAGGACCGCCTGCGCGAAGAGGCCAGGAACGAAGAAGTGGTCAAGCGCCTGCTGGACTACGGCCAGAAGGTCGAGGGGCTGCTGCGCAACGCCTCGACCCACGCCGCCGGCGTCGTCATTGGCGATCGCCCGCTGGACCGTCTGGTGCCCCTCTACCAGGATCCGCGCTCGGACATGCCGGCGACGCAGTTCAACATGAAGTGGGTTGAACAGGCCGGGCTGGTCAAGTTCGACTTCCTGGGGCTGAAAACCCTGACCGTGATCCAGAACGCGGTGGACCTGATCAAGCAAGGCGGCCGGCACCTGCATATCGCCCCCGATGGCCGGCAGCTCTATGAGCCGCCCGAGGCATCCGCCGTCGATGACATCGGCGCCATCCCCCTCGATGACGAGGCAACCTACAAACTCTACGCCAGCGCCAAGACCGTCGCCGTGTTCCAGGTGGAAAGCTCGGGCATGATGGACGCGCTGCGCCGGATGAAACCCAACTGCATTGAGGATATCGTCGCGCTGGTCGCGCTCTACCGTCCCGGCCCGATGGAGAACATCCCGAAATACTGCGAGGTCAAGAACGGCCAGAGCGACCGCGACCGCATCCACCCCTCGATCGACCATATCCTGGACGAGACGCAGGGCATCATCGTCTACCAGGAACAGGTGATGCAGATCGCGCAGGAAATGGCGGGCTACACGCTGGGCGGTGCCGACCTGCTGCGCCGCGCCATGGGCAAGAAGATCAAGGAGGCGATGGATGCCGAGCGCCCGAAATTCATCAAGGGCGCCAAGGAAAACGGCGTGCCCGACGACAAGGCGCTCGATGTCTGGAACCTGCTTGAGAAATTCGCCAATTACGGCTTCAACAAGAGCCACGCCGCCGCCTACGCGGTGGTCAGCTACCAGACAGGGTGGCTGAAGGCCAATCACCCGGTCGAATTCATGGCTGGCGTCATGAACTGCGACATCCACCTGACCGACAAGCTGGCCATCTACGCCGAAGAGGTCCGCCGCGGTCTCGATATCGAGATCATTCCGCCCTGCGTGAACCGCTCGCAAGAGACATTCTCGGTGTCCGAGGGGCGGCTCGTCTACGGGCTTGGCGCGCTCAAGAATGTCGGGATCGAGGCAATGCGCCTGATTACCGGCGCGCGCGGCGATGCCCCTTTCGTGACGATCTTCGATCTCGCCCGCCGCACCGATCTGAAGCGCGTAGGAAAACGCTCGCTCGAAATGCTGGCCCGCGCCGGTGCCTTCGACCAGTTGGAGCCGAACCGCAGGCGGGTGTTCGACAGCCTCGATGCGCTGGTCAGCTATTCCGCCGCCGTGCAGGAACAGAAACATTCCGACCAGGTTTCGCTGTTCGGCGAGGCGGGCGACGACCTGCCCGAGCCGCGCCTTGCCCCGGTCGATGACTGGCTCCCGGTGGAGCGGCTGGCCGAAGAGCACAAGGCCATCGGCTTCTACCTGTCGGGTCACCCGCTGGATGATTACCTGCCCGCGCTCAAACGCAAGAACGTCCTGACGATCGAGCAGATACAGGAAAAGGCCGAAAAGGACGGTGCCGCGATCGCCAAGGTCGGCGTCATCGTGTCGGGTCTCCAGGAACGCAAATCGGGTCGCGGCACGCGGTTTTTCCGCATGAACATATCCGACCCGACAGGGCAAGTCAGCGGCATGGTCATGTTTTCTGATGATTTCGAGGCCACCCGCCGCGTTCTGGAGCAGACCAACCAGGTGGTCATGACGCTCGAGGCGCGCTTCAACGAGGGGCAGTTCGATCCCGTCGGCCGCTCTGTCGCGCCGATGGACGCGGTGGTTGCCGACGCCGGGTCAAGCGGCCTGCGCATCCTGATCGAGGACGCGCAGGCGATCTCGCCCGTGGCCACGGTTCTTGACGGCGCGGCGCAAAGCGTCAAGGCGGCGGGCCGTGGCCCGGTTCACTTTTGCCTGATGGACCCCGGCCTGCCCGGCGAGGTCGAGATCGACACCGGCCGCGAATACCCGCTGACGCCGCAGGTGCGCAGCGCGATCAAGTCGCTGCCCGGCGTGATGGCCGTCGAAGAGGTCTGAGCCGCCGCCGGGCGGGCTTACCAATGCGGCGGGCGTTGGTCCGCGCCATAGACGTGGCTGCCGCCGTCCGCCTCTCGCCCCGCTTCGCGCTGCATCAGCATGGCCACCCGCCGCGTCAGCACGTCGATCGTGTCCTGCTGCGCCCGCACGATCTCCGATAGCTCGTCCACCGTGCGCGTCAGGTGCGCGAGTTGCTCTTCAAGATGCTGCATCCTGCATATTCCATTTCCAGCGGGAGGGGGTGTTGCCGCCCGGGGGCGACAGCGATGCCGGCCCCCGGTGCCGTGAAATTGGATTGCAGAGCACCGAAATGCAAGAGCAATCAGGCTCGCACCCGCCCCCGCCTTGAGCAGCCGTTGAGGCGTATCACAGTGCGCGGCCCCTCACCAATGCCCGGTATGTCGCGCCACACCCTCGCACACCTTGCCCTTTGCCGCATCCACGGGGCAGGGTGGCCGCCAACGGGCACGGGAAACGAGGGATGAAAATGACGTTGGAAATCCATGACAAGGGCCGCGTGCGGGTGATCACGATCAATCGCCCCGCACAGCGCAACGCCGTTGATCCGGCCACCGCGCAGCGCCTGTTCGATGCCTTCATGAGCTTCGACGCCGACGATACCGTGGACGCCGCCGTGCTGACCGGCGCGCAGGGTGCGTTCTGTGCGGGCTTCGATCTGAAGACCGCGGCGGATGGCGCGGCGCGCGACTGGATCGCGAAGGTCAATATCCCCGATGGCTGGACCGATGCGCGCGCGCAGCCGCTGCCGGGGCCGATGGGGCCATCGCGCCTGATGCTGCGCAAGCCGGTGATCGCCGCCGTCGAAGGGCACGCCGTCGCCGGGGGGCTGGAGTTGGCCGCGTGGTGCGACATGCGCGTGGCCGCCGATGACGCGGTGTTCGGCGTGTTCTGCCGGCGCTGGGGCGTGCCGCTGATCGATGGCGGCACGGTGCGCCTGCCGCGCATCATCGGGCAGGGGCGCGCCAACGACATGATCCTGACCGGCCGCCCCGTCGCCGCGAACGAGGCGGCGGCGATGGGATTGGCGGATCGGCTCGTCGGAACAGGACAGACAGTGCCGGCCGCGCTTGAGCTGGCCACCGCGCTCACGCGGTTTCCGCAAGGGTGCATGCGGGCCGATCACCTGTCCGCGCGCCTGTCCCCGCGCGATCTGGCCGCCGCGCTCACCCGTGAATGGGCGTCGCTCAAGACATTCGAGCAGGAGGGCGTCCACGGCGCCGCGCGCTTTGCCGCCGGCGCCGGGCGCAGTGGCCGCTTCGACAGCACCTGACACGCGCCCCCTCTGGTCAAGCCCCCCGCAATCGGATAGCGCTACGGCAGGCAAAAACGGAGTGCGTGATGATACCTGTGCGCGGGGTCCAAGGCAAAACGGCGGCCGTTCTCGGGCTGGGCCGCTCGGGGCTGTCGGCGGCGCGCGCCCTGCGCGCCGGCGGCGCCGAAGTGCTGTGCTGGGATGACATGCCGGGCGCCCGCGCCGCCGCCGAGGCCGAAGGGTTCGCCACCACCGATCTCACCCGCCCCGCGGCGTATGAGGGTGTCGCCATCCTGATCGTCAGTCCCGGCATCCCGCACCTTTATCCCGCCCCGCACCCGGCCATCGTCGTGGCGCAGCGGCAAGGCGTGCCGGTGGACAACGATATCGGGCTGTTCTTCCGCTCCTTCGCCACGCATGATTGGGACGGATTCGACGTCACCCCACAGGTCGTCGCCGTGACCGGATCGAACGGCAAATCCACCACTTCGGCCCTGATCCACCACGTCCTTGAATACGCCAAAAGACCGGCCCAACTGGCCGGAAATATCGGGCGCGGCGTTCTGGATATCGACCCGGCCGTCAACGGCGATGTCATCGTGCTGGAGCTGTCCAGCTACCAGATAGAACTGGCCCGCGCCCTCACGCCCGACGTGGCGATTTTCACCAACCTGTCGCCCGATCACCTGGATCGTCATGGCGGCATCGGCGGCTATTTCGCCGCCAAGCGCAGGCTCTTCGCCGAGGGCGGACCAGAGCGCGCGATCATCGGCGTGGACGAGGCCGAGGGTGCCTTCCTCGCCGGCCAGATGCGCGAGGCGCCGGGCGATGACCGCATGATAGACATCTCCGTCACGCACAAGCTGACCGGGCCGGGCTGGCACGTCTTCGCGCGCAAGGGGTTCCTGTCGGAATACCGCAAAGGCCGGCAGGCCGGGTCGATCGACCTGCGCCAGGTCAAGGGGCTGTCGGGCGTGCACAACCACCAAAACGCCTGCGCCGCCTATGCCGCCCTGCGCACGCTGGGCCTTGCCCCGCGCGTGATCGAGGCCGGCTTTGCCAGCTTCGCGGGCCTGCCCCACCGCAGCCAGGTCGTCGCCGAGGCGGACGGCGTCACCTTCGTCAACGATTCCAAGGCCACCAACGTGGACGCCGCCGCGCATGCCCTGTCGGCCTTCGCGCGCATCCGCTGGATCTGCGGCGGCCTCGAAAAGGACGGTGGGCTAGGCGGCCTCAAGGGCGCGATGGACAACGTCGCCAAGGCCTATGTCATCGGCCGCGAGGCGCACGGCTTTGCCCTGCAACTGGACGGGGTCGAGGCCGAGGTCTGCACCACCATGCAAACCGCTGTCGCCCGCGCTAGCGCCGAGGCCGAGCCGGGCGATACCGTCCTGCTGGCGCCCGCCGCCGCCAGCTTTGACCAATATGACAACTTCGAACAGCGCGGCGAGGATTTCATGACCCACGTGCGCGCCGTCCTGGCCGGGGCATAGGCGCGACCATGGCGCAGACGCTGACATCGCTTGCCGCGCTTTCCGAGTTGCCCTTCGACGACATCATCGACGTGCGCAGCCCCTCGGAATATGCCGAGGATCACGTGCCCGGCGCGATCAACCTGCCGGTCCTGTCTGATGCCGAGCGCGCCCATGTCGGCACGATCTACGTGCAGCAGGACCGCTTTCTTGCGCGCAAGGTTGGCGCCGCGCTGGTCGCGCGCAACGCCGCGCGCCACCTCGAAGGTGCGCTCAGCGACCGCGATGGCGGCTGGCGCCCGCTGGTCTATTGCTGGCGCGGCGGGCAGCGGTCCGGCTCCTTCGCGGCCATCCTCGCGCAGATCGGCTGGCGCGTCGATCTGATCGCGGGCGGCTACAAATCCTACCGCAAGCTGGTCGTCGATGCGCTCTACCGGCAGCCGCTGCACCTGTCGCCGGTGCTGATCGACGGCGGCACGGGAACCGCCAAGACGCGGCTCTTGCACCACCTTGCACAAGCCGGCGAACAGGTGATCGACCTCGAAGGCATGGCCGCGCATCGCGGCTCGCTTCTGGGCGGCATGGACTCCGCGCAGCCCAGCCAGAAAGCCTTCGAATCCAGTGTCGCGATGGCGCTGGCACGGCTCGATCCCGCGCGCCCGGTGTTCATCGAGGCCGAAAGCAACAAGATCGGCGATATCCTCATCCCGCCCAGCCTTTGGGCCGCCATGCTCCGCGCGCCGCGCATCCGGGTCGAGGCGCCGCTGGAGGCGCGCGCGGCGTTCCTGACCAACGCCTATGCCGACCTGCTGGCCGATCCCGCGCGCCTGTCCGAGCGATTGGCCGGGCTGATTCCCTATCACGGCCGCGAGTGCGTCGCCGAATGGCAGCAGATGGCGCAGGAGGGGCGCTTTGCCGCCCTCGCGGCCGAGCTTGTCACTCGGCACTATGACCCGCGCTACGCCAAATCCGCGACCCGCGCCACCGCCCCCGCGGCGGTGCTGCCCTTGCCCGATCTGGACGACGCCACGCTGGCGGGCGCGGTGCCCCGCCTCGTGGAGCTGGCCCGGCAAGGCACCTAGGGGGCGCACCTGACACAAGTTGCCCAGTGGTGTTCTGGCGTCGCAGCTAGGGGGCATTTGGCCTGTTGCGGACGTTGAGGTGATCGGCCCAGGAGCCGCGCATCGACGGGCCGCGGTGCGGCGATCCTACGCT
>CAZOKA010000113.1:0-7880 GCA_964580265.1 uncultured Rhodobacterales bacterium
CCTCGGCCCGGATGGCGAAACGCGCCGGGCAAGGTGCCTACCACGTCAAACCCCGCGCGTTTCCATATGGCCACGGCGCGGGTATTGCTTGAGACGACGAAATTGAACTGCATCGCGGCAAAACCCCGGCTACGCGCCCGATCCAGCGAATGATCCAGCATCGCGCGCGCCACGCCCCTGCCCTGCGCCGCGGCGGCGGTGACGAACCCGGCATTGCACACATGCGCACCGCCACCCGCTGCATTGGGCTTGAGGTAATAGCTGCCGACGACGCCCTCGCCCCCCTCGAACACCCAGACCTCTCGCTCGGGGCCGCACCAATAGGCAAGCGCATCCTCGCGCGTGATGTCCGGGTCGATGGCATAGGTATCCCCCGCCCGGAACACCGGCCGCAGCATCGCCCAAAGGGCATCATTGTCGGCCTTGGTGGCCGGACGGGGGATCAGGGTATCGGGCATACACGCCTCAATCGCCGGTCTCGCCGATCTTGTCCTGTGTGCGGGTCTCGAAATCCTCGGCCGCATGGCGCTCGTGCAACTGCATCGCCGGATCGCCAAAGGTGCGGTTCACCATGCGCCCCCGCTGCACCGCCGGGCGCGCATCGATCCGCTCGGCCCATTCCATCACGTGGGTATAGCTTTTCGCATCCAGGAACGTCGCGGCATCATAAAGCCGTCCCAGAACAAGTTGCCCGTACCAGGGCCAGATCGCCATGTCCGCGATCGTGTACTCGTCGCCCGCGATGTAGGCGCGCTCGGCCAATTGCCGGTCAAGCACATCAAGCTGCCGCTTGGTTTCCATGGTGAAGCGGTCAATCGGGTATTGCCATTTTTCCGGCGCGTAAGCGTAGAAATGGCCAAACCCGCCGCCAAGGTAAGGCGCACTGCCCATCTGCCAGAAAAGCCAGTTCAGCGTTTCGGTCCGTTGCGGCCCCGACGGCGCCAGGAACGCGCCGAATTTCTCGGCCAGGTGCATCAGGATCGACCCGCTCTCGAACACCCGCAAAGGCTCGGTCCCGGATCGGTCCACCAGCGCCGGGATCTTGGAGTTGGGGTTGATTTCGACAAAGCCGCTGCCGAACTGGTCACCATCGCCGATGCGGATCGGCCACGCATCGTATTCCGCGTCCGCGTGGCCCGCGGCCAGCAACTCCTCGAACATCACCGTGGCCTTCACGCCATTGGGCGTCGCCAGGGAATAGAGTTGAAAGGGATGCTTCCCCTCTGGCAGGGGCTTGTCATGGGTGGCACCGGCAACGGGGCGGTTGATGCTGGCGAACTGCCCGCCGGACTCGGCCTGCCATGTCCAGACTTCGGGCGGAGTGTAGCTTTGATCGGTCACTTGGCATGTCCTTTCCATTTCGATTTGAAACAGACCTAACCGGTTGATGGCCGGACGCAATAGGAAGGGCCGCACAGGTGGGTGTGCGGCCCTGCAAACCGGGCTAGGGGAATCGTACGAATATCGGCCGAAATCTTACCAACCCGCGGATTGTTAATATACCACGACCGCGCGGATCGATTCCCCCGAATGCATCAACTCGAACCCCTTGTTTATCTCGTCCAGAGTCAGCGTGTGGGTGATCATCGGGTCGATTTCGATCTTCTTCTGCATGTACCAATCGACGATCTTGGGCACATCCGTGCGCCCACGCGCGCCGCCAAACGCCGTTCCCTTCCAAGTCCGGCCGGTAACCAGTTGAAATGGCCGGGTACTTATCTCGGCGCCGGCCGGGGCGACACCGATGATGATCGATTCGCCCCATCCCTTGTGCGCCGCCTCCAGCGCCGTGCGCATCACGCCGACATTTCCCGTCGCGTCAAAGGTGTAGTCGGCCCCGCCGCCCGTCAGCTCGACCAGGTGCGCAACCAGATCGCCCTCAACGTCATCAGGATTGACGAAATCGGTCATCCCGAATTGCGAAGCCATTGTTTTCTTTTCAGAATTCAGATCAACGCCAACAATCTGGTTGGCCCCCGCCATCCGCAACCCCTGAATGACATTAAGGCCAATACCGCCCAAACCAAACACGATCGCGGTGCTGCCGATCTCGACCTTCGCGGTGTTGATCACCGCACCGATCCCCGTGGTCACGCCGCAGCCAATATAGCAAACCTTGTCGAAGGGCGCCTCCGGGTCGATCTTGGCCAGCGCGATCTCGGGCATCACGGTATGGTTGGCAAAGGTCGAACACCCCATGTAATGCAGGATAGGCGTGCCATCGAGCATGGAAAAACGCGTTGTGCCATCGGGCATCAGGCCCTGCCCCTGCGTGCCGCGGATCGACTGGCACAGGTTGGTCTTGGGATTGAGGCAATACTCGCACTCCCGGCACTCGGGCGTGTAAAGCGGGATTACGTGATCGCCCGGCTTGAGGCTCTTGACGCCGGGCCCAACCTCCATCACCACGCCCGCGCCCTCATGACCAAGGATTGCGGGGAAAAGCCCCTCCGGATCGGCGCCCGAGCGGGTGAATTCGTCGGTATGACAGATGCCTGTTGCCTTGATCTCGACCAGAACCTCGCCCTCCTTGGGGCCGTCAAGGTTCACTTCCATCACTTCGAGCGGTTTTCCGGCCTCTAGGGCCACTGCGGCACGTGTGCGCATGTCTTGGCATCCTTCCCTGTTGTCGCTTGAACCCTGATCCAGTTCACCAAGGTTTTCAAGCGACAGCTTGGCCCGCTCCCCCTTCCGCACGCTTGGCCCGCAGTGACGCGCAAGCCATTTGTTCCGACGCGCCGCTAAAGCGCCCTGAGGCCCCCCAGAACGAAATCCCCCGCCAACTCGGCATAGGCCACCCGGCTGAGCCCCTTGTCGGGACGATGCCACATGTAGAACCAGTTCAGGATACCGAAGACCGACATCGTGACCGCACGCAAACGATCAGGCGAAAGGTCTGGCGCTTCCTCCGCCACGGCCTGCGACATGACAGCGACAAGCCGGCGTTGTAGCGCGATCAGCGGCGTCTGCCGTTCGGGTGGCAGCACGGTCAGCGCATCAAGTTGCAGCTTGTGCTCGGCATCCGCATCCTCGTAGGCGGACAACACGGCGCTGATGACGCCGCGCACACCTTCGCCGCGAGCGGCCTCAACCACATCAACCAATTCCGAGAGGTGCGTGTCCAGGATATCGAACAGCAAATCCTCCTTGCTGCTCCAATAGTGATAGATCAGCGCCTTGGACACGCCGCATGATTTTGCCGCCCCTGTCATCGAGGCGCGATCGAACCCGTGACGTGCAAAGTACTGCGCTGCACCCTTGCGCAGGGCCGCGCGCTTTTCATCATGGTCCCTGGCAAGTCCGCGCGCCATCACTCGGCCTTGGGGCGGTTATCGACCAGGCGCACGGCTTTGCCCTGGCTGCGCGCCACGCCGCCGGGGTCCGACACGGTAATCTCGACGGACACGCCGACAACCTGCTTTATCCGGTGCGCCAGATCGTGCGCGGCTGCATCGCGTTGACCGCCTTCGTTCACACCCTCGCACGCCTCGCAATGCACGCGCATCGCGTCCATCCGCCCCTTGCGATACAGCTCGATCTGGAAATGCGGCGCAAGGTCGGACACCTCCATCAATTGTTCCTCTACCTGTGTGGGAAAGACGTTTACGCCGCGCAGGATGATCATGTCGTCGCTGCGTCCGGTCACCTTCTCCATCCGGCGCATGCTGCGCGCGGTGCCCGGCAGCAGGCGCGTCAGATCCCGCGTGCGATACCGGATGATCGGGAAAGCCTCCTTGCTCAGAGAGGTGAAAACCAACTCGCCAATCTCGCCATCCGGCAACACCTCGCCGGTCTCCGGGTCGATGATCTCGGGATAGAAGTGATCCTCCCAGACGTGCAGGCCATCCTTCGTCTCGACGCATTCATTCGCCACGCCGGGGCCCATCACCTCGGACAGGCCGTAGATATCGACGGCGTGCATGTCGAACGCGTCTTCGATCTCGCGGCGCATCGCGTTTGTCCATGGCTCTGCCCCGAAGATACCCACCTTGAGCGGACTTTTCCGCGGGTCCAGTCCCTGCGCGGCATATTCATCCAGGATCGAGAGCGCATAAGACGGTGTCACGGTGATGCCGTCGGCGCGGAAATCCTCGATCAGGCGTACCTGCCGGGGCGTCTGGCCGCCCGAGATCGGCACCGTCGTCAGCCCAAGCGCATCAGCACCCAGATGGATACCCAAACCGCCGGTGAACAGGCCATACCCATAGGCATTGTGCAGCAGATTGCCGGGCCTGAGGCCCGACGCCCGCAACGACCGCGCGACCACCGCGCCCCAGGTTTCCAAGTCGCGCGCGGTGTAGCCAACGACCGTTGGCTGTCCCGTCGTGCCCGACGAGGCATGAACGCGCGCCACCTGTTCGCGGGGAACGGCAAACATGCCGAACGGATAATTGTCGCGCAGATCCAGCTTGCCGGTGAACGGGAATTTCGCCAAGTCGGACAGCGAATTCAGGTCGTCGGGATGCACCCCCGCCTTGTCAAAGCTTTGGCGGTAAAACGGCACATTGTCATAGGCATGGCGCAGTGACCACTTCATTCGCTCCAGTTGCAGCGCCGATAACTCGTCGCGGCTCGCGGTTTCAATTGGCTCCAGATCGCCGGGCTTGGGGGACAGATCTTCCATTACACAGCCTCCATCATCAGTGCGATACCCTGTCCCACGCCGATGCACATGGTGCAGATCGCGCGCTTGGCGCCGGCATCCGACAGGTTGATCGACGCGGTCAACGCCAGCCGCGCACCCGACATGCCAAGCGGGTGACCAAGCGCGATCGCACCGCCGTTCGGGTTCACATGATCGGCATCGTCCGGCAGGCCCAGTTGCCGCATGGTGGCCAACCCTTGCGCCGCGAATGCCTCGTTCAACTCGATGAAATCCACGTCGCCAATGCCCAGACCATGCCGGTCCAGCAATGCCTGCGTCGCGGGGGCCGGGCCAATTCCCATGATCCGCGGGGGCACGCCCACCGTCGCCATCGAGGTGATGCGCGCACGCGGGGTCAGGCCGTATTTCTCGACCGCGGCAGCCGATGCCACGATTAACGCGGCCGCCCCATCGTTGACGCCGCTCGCATTGCCCGCTGTCACGGTGCCGCCCTCGCGAAACGGGGTGGGCAGGCTGGCCAGTTTTTCAGCCGTGGTCGCGCGGGGGTGCTCGTCGGTATCCACAACGCGCGGATCGCCCTTGCGCTGTGGTATCGTCACCGGCGTGATCTCACGCGCCATGCGGCCCGATTCGATTGCCGCCAACGCGCGGGCTTGCGAGCGCAAGGCGAACGCATCCTGGTCTTCACGCCCAATATCGAATTCTTCTGCCACGTTCTCGGCCGTTTCCGGCATGGAATGGGTTCCATAGGCCTTGTGCATCGCCTTGTTGACGAAACGCCAGCCGATGGTCGTGTCGTAAATCTCGGCCCGGCGCGAAAATGCCGCGTCGGCTTTGGGCATGACCAGCGGCGCGCGGCTCATCGATTCGACGCCACCGGCAAGAATCACTTCGGCTTCGCCCGCCTTGATGGCGCGGGCCGCGCTGCCTATGGCGTCCAGCCCCGAGCCGCACAGCCGGTTCACCGTGACACCCGGCACCGCCTCGCCCAGCCCGGCCAGAAGCGCCGACATGCGCGCGACATTGCGGTTGTCCTCTCCCGCCTGGTTGGCGCAACCCATGATGCAGTCATCCACGCGCAGCCCCTCGAACGGGGCCACCACCTCACGGATGACGTGAGCCAGCATGTCGTCGGGGCGCACCGCGCTCAATGCACCGCCATACCGTCCGATGGGGGTGCGCAGCCCCTCGCACAGAAACGCCTCGGTCATGCTTCGTCCTCCTGAAAATGCTGTCCGTTGATTTGGCGCGACAGGCCGCGAAACAGCGCAACCTTGCGTCCGTCTCCCCCCGTGACCTCGACGTCATACACGCCGCTTCGCCCGTTCATCGCCGCCTCGCGCGCCGTGGCGGTCAAGCGCTCTCCCGGTTGTCCGGGTGACAGGAAGGTAATCGAGTTTTCCTGCGCCACGACCATGCGGTTGTAGCTGTTGCACGCAAAGGCAAACGCGCTGTCGGCCAGGGTGAATATATGCCCCCCGTGACAAATCTTGTGACCGTTAAGGTGGTGATCCTCGACAGTCATCGACAGCGTCGCCGTCCCCGGACCGATGGAATCGATCCGCATGCCCATTGCCTTGGACGCGGCATCGCCTGCCCACATCGCTTGTGCCGACCGCTCGGCGCGTTCCTGCGGTGTCATATGTTGATCTTTCTCCCTCGGGTTCATGGAAACGATGCAACAAAACCGACCGTGCGGTCAAGAGTATTGCGCATCGCGCCGCTTTCCCCCATGCTACGTGAAACGAGAGGAGCGTTTCCATGCTGACAGCACAAAGTTTTGCCGCAGGCCGCTGGATAAGTCCGGATGCGACAGCCACAGACATCATCGGCCCCGTCACCGGCCGGCCTATCGCTCGTGCGGGCAGCGCAGCGCTGGATTTCGGCGCCATGCTGGAGCACGCCCGCACCCGCGGCGGCCCGGCCCTGCGCGAAATGACTTTCCACCAGCGCGCCAAGATGATCAAGGCCTTGGCGGCCTACCTCGACGGACGCAAGGAAGAGCTTTACGCGATCAATCCGCTGACCGGAGCCACCCGGCGTGACGGCTGGGTCGATATCGATGGCGGGATCGGGACGATGTTCCTGTTCGCATCAAAAGGCCGGCGCGAAATGCCCGATGGGCATGTCTACATTGACGGCGGTATTGAACAGCTGGGCCGCAAGGGCAAATTTCTGGGTCAGCACATCGCGGTTCCGTTGCAAGGCGTCGCAGTGCAGATCAACGCCTTCAACTTCCCGATTTGGGGAATGCTGGAAAAGCTTGCCCCCGCCCTTCTGGCCGGGGTGCCGTCGATCGTGAAGCCGGCAACGCAGACATGCTACCTGACTCATGCCTGCGTGCAGATGATCGTCGAATCGGGGATACTTCCCGATGGCGCGCTGCAACTGGTGATCGGACGCACGGGTGATCTTCTGGATCGACTCGGCGCTCAGGATATCGTCAGCTTCACCGGCTCTGCCGATACCGCGTTCAAACTGCGCAACGCGCCCAACCTGACGCGCAATGCCACGCGTTTCCTGGCCGAACAGGACAGCCTGAACGCCTCGATCCTGGGACCGGATGCCGACCCGGACAGCCCGGAGTTCGATCTGTTCATCACCGAGGCGGTCACCGAGATCACCACCAAGGCCGGGCAGAAATGCACGGCGACACGGCGCCTGATCGTCCCCGAAAGCCGGATGGACGCAGTGAGCGAGGCCTTGTCCGCACACCTTGCGGCAATCACGATAGGAAACCCTGAATCGGCTGACGTGCGCATGGGCGCACTCGCGAGCCACGCGCAAAAGGCCGACGTGCTGGAGCGGCTGGCGCAACTGCGCACCGAGGCGCGGCTGGTACATGGCGACCCCAACACCCTGTCCCTGACCGACGCCGACCCGGCGCAGGCGTTCCTGCCGCCGATGTTGCTGGTCTGCGATGATCCCGACGCGGCGCGCGCGGTGCACGAGGTCGAGGCATTCGGCCCTCTCTCGACGCTCATGCCATATCGCGACACCGCTCATGCCGCGCAGTTGGCCAATCGCGGTGGCGGGTCGCTGGTGTCATCACTGTTCACGCACGACACCGATGTCGCGCGGGACATCACGTTGAACTCGGCGGCATGGATGGGGCGCATCTACATCATGGGCCGCGATTCGGCGGCCGAGGCCACCGGCCACGGCTCACCCCTGCCGCACATGATCCACGGCGGGCCTGGCCGCGCGGGTGGCGGCGAAGAACTGGGCGGCATACGCGGCGTCATGCACTTCATGCAGCGCACCGCAGTGCAGG
>CAZOKA010000114.1:0-7846 GCA_964580265.1 uncultured Rhodobacterales bacterium
GCACCTGACGGAGGATTCCATGGTGCGGCAGGACGTGTCAGTGTCGGGGCATGAGACACATAGGATAGCAGGGTTCCAGACGCGCCATCTGCGCATTGCTCAAACAGAGGGGATCGCCCCTCTGTCGGCTCGTGCTGGCACCTCAGCGATAGATCGGAACGCCAGCCCTGTCAGAACCACTGCCCCGGCTCCATCAGGCCGAGGTCAAGAAGTTGGCTGGAATGCCACTCGAACGGTGTGGAATTGTGCCAGCGGAAGGTGTGGATATCGAAGGCGGAGCCGGGATTGCGCCTGAGTGCCTTGGCGGTGCGGAATGAACAGATCGCCGCCGTCAGGTTGTGGTGCCAGGGGCAGGAATAGGTGTTGTACTCGGCATCGTTGAAGGTGTGATCGGGGTGCAGGCGCAGCCCCTCGCGTGCCCGGAACAGGGCGATGCGATCGATCCGGCGGCGGCTGGTGGGCACGTGTTCCTCGTAGCGCCAGCGCAGGCCGCCGTAGAAATCAAGCTGGTTGGGCAGGTGGGTGCCGGTGTCCGGGTCGGGCCGGCCGAGCGCGTAGTAACCGGAGCGGTCGATATACGCCTCGTCCACGGCGACGGCATCGGGGTGGCGATCCAGGTCGCCGGCGTAGAGATCGATGACATAGGTCATCATCGCGTCGCGCTTTTCCTCGGTGTGGAAGGTCAGCATCTCGCCGATGGTTCTGCTCTCGCAGAACGGGAAGAACAGGTATTCGGCATTGAAGCAGTAATACATCCACAGCCCCGGCGCCGCCGCGATGACGCGGTTGACGGTGTCGGGCACGGCGTTGTCGGCGATGGTGTCGAGCGGAATGCGGTGCACGTCGTCGCGTGCGGCGAGGGCGGCGTCGAAGTCGAACGCATCGGGGATGAACACCAGCAGTTGCGCGAACCCGCGATCCAGGTGGTGGCGCAGGGTGCTGTCGATCTCGCAGGTGTCCTCGACAAAGATCATGGCGATCGGTCCCTTCGACAGGGCCGCGCCGGGATTGGCCAGGAAATGCCGCAGGCTGTCGTGATTCATGCCGGTCTCCGGGTGGTTCGGGCCGCAGGGTCCGCCAATTCGCGGCGCATTGCAAGGCGGGGCGGTTGTGGTGTAGGCAGGCGCGCGAAACCGCGACAGGATCAGCCCCATGAGCGAGCCGAAAAAACTCTTCATCAAGACCTATGGCTGTCAGATGAACGTCTATGACAGCGAGCGCATGGCAGAGGCCCTGGGCGGGTCCGGCTATGTCGAGACGCAGACGCCCGATGACGCCGACATGATCTTGCTGAACACCTGCCACATCCGCGAGAAGGCGGCGGAAAAGGTGTATTCCGAGCTGGGCCGGTTCAAGGGGCTGAAGGCCGACAAGCCCGACCTGAAGATCGGCGTTGCGGGCTGCGTGGCGCAGGCCGAGGGCGAAGAGATCATGCGCCGCTCGGGGCTGGTGGACATGGTGGTCGGGCCGCAGAGCTATCACCGGCTGCCGGCGATGGAGGCGCGCGCGCGTCGCGGTGACAAGGTGCTGGACACCGATTTTCCCGAGGATGACAAGTTCGCGGCGCTGAAAACGCGCCCCAAGGCACGGCGCGGGCCGACCGCGTTCCTGACCGTGCAAGAGGGCTGCGACAAGTTCTGCGCCTTCTGCGTGGTGCCCTATACGCGCGGCGTCGAGGTCAGCCGCCCGGTGGCGCAGGTCCTGGAAGAAGCGCGCGAGCTGGTGGCGCGCGGTGTGCGCGAGATCACCCTGCTGGGCCAGAACGTCAACGCCTATCACGGCGCGGGGCCGGATGGCGCGGATTGGTCGCTGGCGCAACTGATCTGGGCGCTGGACGCGATCGAGGGGCTGGAGCGTATCCGGTTCACCACCTCGCACCCCAACGACATGAGCGATGACCTGATCGCCGCGCACGGGGAATGCGCCAAGCTGATGCCCTACCTGCACCTGCCGGTGCAATCGGGCAGCGACCGCATCCTGAAGCGGATGAACCGCAGCCACACGGCGGAAAGCTATCTGCGCCTGATCGAGCGCATTCGCGCGGCGCGGCCCGATATCCTGATCTCGGGCGATTTCATCGTCGGCTTTCCCGAGGAAACGGAAGCCGATTTCGAGGCCACGATGGCCTTGATCCGCGAAGTGGGTTACGGGCAGGCGTTCTCGTTCAAGTATTCCACCCGCCCCGGCACCCCGGCGGCGGAGCGTGCGCAGGTGGATGCGGAAGTGGCGTCGGAGCGGTTGTCGCGGTTGCAGGCGCTGATCACCGAGCAACAGCGCCGTGTTCAGGATGCGATGGTGGGTCGAGAACTGGGTGTCCTGTTCGAAAAGCCGGGACGGATGCCGGGGCAGATGGTGGGCAAGTCCGATTACTTGCACGCGGTGCACGTTGCCGATTGCCCGGCCGAGGCCGGAGAATTGCGGCGTGTGCGCATCACCGAAAGCGGGCCGAACTCGCTGGCGGGTGTTCTGGTCTGATCCGAGGGCATTCGCGATTGCATCCATCGGGGTGACAAACGCCCTGTGGCAGCGGCGTTGTTTCCGCAGTGGTTGAAAAGCGCTGTGAAATTCCCTTCACATGCTGCGCATCTTTGCTAAAGTGTTGGTATTAATGTGGGGGGCGGTAGACATGGAACAGTGTCGCACGCCCCTTCTGGGGGAATATACAACCAAAAGGGACAGGGGCTGTGGCTAAGTTGAATTTCAATGCCGTGCCGTTCGTTATGGCCGCGCTGAGCGCGGTAGCGCTGTTGCTGGCTGTCGCGGGGGGCGCGCAGGCGCAAAGCGCCGGCAAGCCGACCGTGGTGGGCGAGCGATACGAGCCGACGATCTGGATCGACCCGGACGGGTGCGAACACTGGGTCATGGATGACGGGGCGGAGGGCTACATGTCGCCGCACACGCGCCGCGACGGCACGCCGGTGTGCCACCGGGGGAACATTTGCGGCATCGTGCCGACGGATCAGCTCTTCGCAACCGACCGGCACACGATCACCTCGGCCGGGCGTGCGCGGCTTCAGACCTTCTTTCGGCAGGCCAACGCGCGCGCGTTCCTGATCCACGGGCACACCGACGCCCGCGCATCGGACGAATACAACATGGGCCTGAGCCTGCGCCGCGCCAACGCCGTTGCACAGGTTGCCCAATCGGTTGGCGCCAGCGTGGTCGATGTGCGGGGCTTTGGCGAGCGGATGCCGCGCGCCAGCAACGCCACCGCGCAGGGCATGGCCGAGAACCGCCGTGTCGAAATCACCTGCCTGCGCTGAGGAGAACGATTAGATGACCATCAAGAGATTGACCTTGTTCCTTGGCGCGGCGGCCGTTGTGGCCGGGTGCCAGACCGTCGGCCCCGACAAATCCCGCGACCGCGGTGTCGATGCCAAGCATCTGAGCAACCTTGTCGCCGGTGTGTGGGTGGACCCGAACGGGTGCGACCACTGGATCATCGATGACGGGCTGGAGGGATACCTGTCGGAGCGCAAGCAACCCGACGGATCGCCCGTCTGTTCCGGGGCGGCGCCGCCGAACGTCGCCACCGGGCCGTTCAAGAGCGGCTCCGAGGTTGCAGACACGCTGTGACCGGAACGTGCGCATTTCACGCCAATTACCGTGGGCCTGAGCGGCCCGCGGTTTTTTTGTGGCGAATTTCGTCTCAATCATGTGACATTTGCTGTCTGTCCCTTGCACCCGGGCGTGCGGCTTGGCACGGTTAGGAGCCGCCGCTGACCATCTTGCCAACACGGAGATCCGATTGACCACCAGCGTTCAGCCCCCGCAACCAGGCTCAGACCTTCCCGCCGAACGTCTGGTGGAATTTTCCGACAACCGTTTGCTGATCGACCTGTGCGGCGAATACGACCGTAACCTTGCCGATATCGAGGGCAAGCTGGGTGTGCAGATCCTGCGCCGCGGCAACCAGTTGGCGGTGATCGGCGACGGGGCGATGGCCGACGAGGCGGTCGAGGTGCTGACCGGGCTGTATGAACGCCTTGAGGCGGGTCGCGACCTGGAGCAGGGGGATATCGACCGGCAGATCCGCATGGGCCCCGCGCAGGAGGATGACGGCACCTGCGATGGTGATCAGCTTGAGATGTTCAAGGGTGGGCGGGTCGAGATAAAGACCCGCAAGAAGCTGGTAGAGCCGCGCACCGAGGCGCAGAAAAGCTATGTCACCAGCCTGTTCAGTCACGACCTGGCGTTCGGGATCGGGCCGGCGGGCACCGGCAAGACCTACCTGGCGGTGGCGGCGGGCGTGTCGATGTTCCTGGCTGGCGAGGTGGATCGCATCATCCTGTCGCGCCCGGCGGTGGAGGCGGGTGAGCGGCTGGGTTTCCTGCCCGGCGACATGAAGGAAAAGGTCGATCCCTACATGCAGCCGCTTTATGACGCGCTGAACGATTTCCTGCCGGGCAAGCAGGCGGCCAAGCTGATCGAGGAAAAGCGGATCGAGATCGCGCCGCTGGCCTTCATGCGGGGGCGCACCCTGAGCAATGCGTTCGTGGTGCTGGACGAGGCGCAGAACGCCACGTCGATGCAGATGAAGATGTTCCTGACCCGTCTGGGCGAGGGCAGCCGCATGGTGATCACCGGCGACCGCAGCCAGGTGGACCTGCCGCGCGGCGTGACTTCGGGGCTGCATGATGCGGAGCGGTTGCTCAAACCGCTGCGGCAGATCAGCTTTACCTATTTCACCGCGCGCGACGTGGTGCGCCACCCGTTGGTGGCGGCGATCATCGACGCCTATGATGCCGATGCGTGAGCGGGCATGCTGACCGATACCATTATCGAGGACGAGCGCTGGAACGCGGTGGGGCTGGCTGCGTTGGCCGAGCGCGCGGCGCGCGCGGCACTGGCGGATCTGGGGCATGATCCGGCGGCGTATGAGATCAGCGTGCTGGGCTGCGACGATGCCCGCATCGCCGTGCTGAACGCCGAGTTCCGGGGTAAGCGCACGGCGACCAACGTGCTGAGCTGGCCGGCGCAGGACATTGCGCCGGCGACCGAGGGCGCGACGCCGCCCGCCCCCGAGCCGGACCCGTTCGCCGGGGATGTGCAGGAGTTGGGCGATATCGCGATCGCCTATGACACCTGCGCGCGCGAGGCGGGTGAGGCGGGCAAGCCGCTGGTCGATCATGCCACGCACCTGGTGGTGCATGCGGTGCTGCATCTGCTGGGGTATGACCATATCCGTGACAAGGATGCCACTTTGATGGAGGCACTTGAGGTGCGCATACTTGGCAAACTGGGCCTGTCTGACCCATATAATAGGACGGAGGGGGCGTAGATGCCCCGATTAACTGGAAAGAGACATGGGCGAGAGTAGCGAAGAGTCATCTACCGCCGCGCACGGCGCGCGGCAACATAGCCATACGGAAGACGACCCTGCCGAGGCGGGCTTTTTCGAGCGGGTGATCCGCCCTTTTCGCCGGCACGGGCCGGACGACAGCGCGGAGGCGGATATGAATAGCGCGCCGCGACACGCCCACCAGGTGCGCTCGCACGACATCCTGAACCTGCGGCGCATGCGGGTCGAGGATGTGGCGATCCCCAAGGCCGATATCGTGGCGGTGCCCGACACCGTCACCCGCGAGGGGCTGGTGGAACAGTTCCGCGACACCGGGTTCAGCCGCCTGCCGGTTTATTCGGAAACGCTGGATTCGCCGGTGGGCATGGTGCACCTGAAGGATTTCGCGCTGCGCCACGGGTTCTGTGCGCCGCACGATGACGCGCAGCAGGAGTTCGCGCTCAGCGAGATGTTGCGCCCGCTGCTTTATGTGCCGCCGTCGATGTCGATCGGCGTGCTGTTGCAGAAGATGCAGAGCGAACGCAAGCATATGGCGCTGGTGATCGACGAATATGGCGGTGTCGATGGCCTTGTCACCATCGAGGATCTGATCGAACAGGTCATTGGCGAGATCGAGGACGAACACGACCTGGAGGACGAGGATTACTGGACGCTGGAACAGCCGGGCCAATACCTGGCGCTGGCCAAGACGCCGGTGGACGAGTTCGAAGCCGAAACCGGCGTGTCACTGACCGATGCCGAGGATATCGACCCCGAGGAGATCGACACGCTGGGCGGGTTGGTGTTCATGCTGTCGGGGCGTGTGCCGGTGCGCGGTGAGGTGGTGCAGCACCCCTCGGGCCCGGAATTCGAGGTGGTGGACGGCGATTTGCGACGGATAAAGCGGCTGCGCGTGCGCCTGAACGGATCGGCGGATGGCTGATGACAAGGACGGGCGTGGCGCGGCGTGGCTGCGCCGGCGTCCGCGTTGGGCGGTGCTGTGCATCGCGGCATTGGCAGGGGTGCTGGCCGCGACGGGGCAGGCGCCGCTGGGCTGGGTATTGCCCGCGCTGGCCGGGTTCGCCGCCGGGTCGGTGTTGCTCGTGGCTGCACGGGGATGGCGGCGGGCGGCGCTGATCGGGCAGGTGTTCGGCACCGCCTATTTCCTTGTTGCACTCAGTTGGATCATCGAGCCGTTCATGGTGGATATCGCGCGCCACGGGTGGATGGCGCCCTTTGCGCTGCTCTTCATGGCGGGGGGCATGGCGCTGTTCTGGACGGGTGCGTTTGCCCTGGCGCGCATCATAGCTGGGCAGGCGGTCTGGGCCGGTGCCCTGCTGGCCCCGGCGATGACGCTGGCCGAGATGCTGCGTGCGCGGGCCTTTACCGGGTTTCCTTGGGCCAGCCCCGGCCACATGCTGGTCGATGCGCAGGCGGGGCAGGCGGCGGCGTGGGGCGGTGTCGGGGTTCTGACGCTGGGTATCATGGGGCTGGCGGCGCTGGCGGCGGGGCCGTGGGCCGGGCGTGCGCGGCCGGTCGTGGCGGCGCGCGCGGCGGTCTTGCTGGGCGGTGTGGCGCTGTGCCTTGTGCCGGTGCCCGGCGGCGTGCCGGCGGGGGACACTCGCCCGGTGGTGCGGATGGTGCAGCCCAATGCGCCGCAGCGTCTGAAGTGGCATCCCGATCATGCGGCTGGCTTCTACCAGCGGCAATTGCGCTTTACCGCCGCCGCGCCGGACGCGGGCGCGGCGCGCCCCGATCTGGTGGTGTGGCCGGAAACGGCGGCGGCGGTGCGCCTGAACGATGCGGGCGGGGTTCTGGCGCGTATCGCCGAGGCGGCGGGCGGCGCGCCCGTGGTGCTGGGCCTGCTGCGGGACGAGGGGCCGCGCGTTTACAATTCGGCCGTGGTGGTTGGGCCGGGTGGCACGGCCACGCAGGTTTATGACAAGCATCACCTTGTGCCGTTCGGGGAATACGTGCCGTTCGGCGATATGCTGGCGCGCTGGGGTATTCACGGCCTTGCCGCCAATGCAGGGCAGGGGTTTTCCGCCGGACCCGGGGCGCGGCTTCTGGATTTGGGCGGGCCCTTGGGCCGGGCGCTGCCGCTGATCTGCTACGAGGCGGTGTTTCCACGCGACGTGCGCGCCGCGCCCGCGCGCCCCGATTTCCTGCTGCAGATCACCAATGATGCATGGTTCGGGCAGGTGTCGGGCCCGTGGCAGCACCTGGCGCAGGCGCGGATGCGCGCGATCGAGCAGGGCCTGCCGATGGTGCGCGTGGCCAATACCGGCGTGTCGGCGATGATCGATGCGCGCGGGCGCGTTACCGCGTTGATCCCTCTGGGGCAGGCGGGCTGGCGCGATGCGCCGCTGCCCGCGCCGGCAGTGCCGACGGCCTATGCCGTGCTGGGCGATGCGCCCGTTGCGGTGCTGGCGCTGCTGCTGTTGGGCGTGGGCGGCTGGGCGGCCCGGCGGCATGGCGGTGAATAGCAGTTGACCCCGCCCAAGGCGCGGCGTAGGCAGTTGCGCACCCTGTCACAACGGCTTCCTGGCGTGGCGGGCAGATCAT
>CAZOKA010000115.1:0-7748 GCA_964580265.1 uncultured Rhodobacterales bacterium
AAATGCCAAGGGCCGTGCCCTGGCGCTCCTTCTCGAACCAGCGCGAGGTATAGGCTATACCGACGATGAAAGACCCGCCCGCAAGGCCAAGGCCCAGCGCCGCGACCAGGAAAACCGGATAACTGGTGACAGATGTCAGCAGCCAGACACAAACCGCAGTGATCATCATCTGCAGCGGGAACATGATGCGCCCGCCAAACTGCTCGGTCCAGACACCGAGAAAGATCCGGCTGACCGATCCGGTCAGCACCGGCGTTGCCACCAGCAGGCCGAATTGCGTGTCGTTCAGGCCCAGCTCCTGCTTGATCTTGACGCCGATGATCGAAAAAATCGTCCACACGGCGAAACAGACCGTGAATGCAAAGGTGCTCAATCCCAGCGCACGATACTGATCGCCTCGTGTCACTCCGTCCAGTGTATGCATTTCTCCCTCCAATATATGCGCATGACGCGCCAAACGGGTCCGGTCGCAGGCATGAAGGGCAGAGGGGAATTCAGATTTGATTCAGATCAGAAAATAGAAAAAATACTGCAAAATAAACAACTTATACAAAAATTTCCTGTCTTGCATGGACTTGCATCAACCTTGCAAAGCCGGATTTATAATCCATGGATTGACATCACGGCATCCATGCCTTGATAAATATCAAAAGCCACGCCGCCCGATTGGTCAGTCATGCCCGACTCCTATTATCCCGAAATCCGCAAACTCGATCTGTTCGCATCGATGGACGATACGCATTTCCGCGAGTTGATGCGCGGATCATACGTGCAGAATTTCCCGCCGCGGATCGAGTTGATCACCGAAGGCGATCCAAGCGATTTCATGCATATCGTCCTGGAGGGGTCGATAGAGCTGTTCTCGTCCTGGAACGGTCGGGAAACCAGCATGGCCACGCTTATCCCGGTTTCCACCTTCATCCTGGCCGCTACCATCCGCGATGCCCCCTACCTGATGTCGGCGCGCACGCTGGAAAAATGCAGGGTCGCGTTGGTGCCATCGCAGGACGTGCGTGGCGTTTTCGACAGGGACGGCGAATTTGCCCGTGCCATCGTCGCCGAACTGGCGCTGTGCTACCGGGGCGTGGTGAAAAACACAAAGGATCTAAAGCTGCGCACATCGCTGGAACGGCTGGCCAACTACCTTCTGCGCCAGCGCACGCGTGCCGGTTCGGACCAGTTCGACCTGCCAATCGAAAAGCGCCGCCTTGCCTCGCGGCTGGGGATGACGCCGGAAAACCTGAGCCGCGCCTTCAAGGGGCTGCACCCCTATGGCGTCCGGGTCAACGGCACCCGAATAGAGCTGACAGATACCGCCGACCTTGTCAGTTTTGCCAAGCCCAACCCCCTGATCGACGATCCCCAGAGCTGAACGGGCCTCGTGTCACTGGACAGGGCAGGCCCGCCCGCGATAGATCAATGCAATCGCAACAGGAGAACCATTTCGCATGACCGATTTCGCGGCAACCAAGGGATTGTTCCATATGCCCGACGGGGTGATCTACCTTGACGGCAATTCGCTTGGCCCGCTGCCCAAGGCCGCGCCCGCCCGCATGGATGCGGCGATGCGCGACGAATGGGGCGCGTTGCTGATCACCGGCTGGAACAAGGCCGGCTGGATGGCCCAACCCGCCAAGCTGGGCGACCGCATCGCGCGCCTGATCGGCGCCGAGGCTGGCCATGTGGTGCTTGGCGACACCCTGTCGATCAAGGTCTACCAGGCACTTGCCTCGGCGTTGGAAATGGTGCCCGAGCGGCGGGTGATCCTGTCGGATTCGGGCAACTTCCCCTCCGATCTCTACATGGCCGAAGGGCTGATCCGGTCGTTGGACAAGGGCCTTGAGCTGCGCGTCGTCGCCCCCGAGGAGGTCGAGGCGAACATCACCGAAGAGGTTGCCGTGTTGATGATCACCGAGGTGGATTACCGCACCGGGCGCCTGCATGACATGGCCCGCCTGACCCGCAAGGCGCACGAGGTTGGCGCGATCACGGTCTGGGATCTGGCCCATACGGCCGGCGCAACGGCGGTGGACGTATCGGGCGCGGGCGCGGATTTCGCCGTGGGCTGCACCTACAAGTACCTCAATGGCGGCCCCGGCGCGCCCGCCTTCATCTACGTCGCCCCCCGCCACGCAGATACCGCGCGCCCGGCCTTGTCGGGCTGGCTGGGCCACGATGCCCCCTTCGCGTTCGAGTCCAGCTACCGCGCCGGGCCGGGGATCGAGCGGATGCGCGTCGGCACGCCGCCGGTTCTGGCGATGGCGGCGCTGGAATGCGCCCTCGACATCTGGGACATGACGACAATGGACGCCGTGCGTGCCCGCTCGACCCAACTGACCGAGCTGTTCATCGACCGGGTCGAGGCCGCCTGCCCCATGCTGGAGCTGGCCAGCCCGCGCGATCCGGCCCTGCGCGGCAGCCAGGTGTCCTTCCGGTTTGCCGATGGATATGCCGCGATACAGGCCCTGATCGCACGCGGGGTGATCGGCGATTTCCGCGCGCCAGACATCATGCGCTTCGGCTTCACGCCGCTTTATATCGACGCGGTCGATGTCGAGGCCGCCGCAGCCATCATCGCCGAAGTGATGCAAAAACGGCTTTGGGACACGCCCGAATACAAGACGCGCGCACGGGTCACCTGATGACATGCGCGCGCGCCTCCAGCCACACCGGCCACGTACCGCTGTGCCGGCCCGCGGGCTGGATCGCGCTATGGCGGCGGCTCTTGTCCACGGCACGCGTCGCGGGCTGATCGAACGCCCGCAATTCCATGCAGTCCGGCCTTCATCTTGCCGGAAATACTCATCTTCCCGGGGTCCGACCGGGCACAACGCCCGGTTCCGTGACCCCGATCACCGGAGCCACCAATGACCGATCACCCCCCCTATGACCCCGCCCAGGACGGTGCGCAGATGTCGTTTGACGGGCGTATGTCCTACACCGACTACCTGGGCCTCGACGCGATCCTGACCGCGCAGCACCCGCGCTCGGACGCGCATGACGAGATGTTGTTCATCATCCAGCACCAGACATCCGAGTTGTGGATGCGGCTGGCGATTCACGAAATAGACGCCGCCCGTGACGCGATGGAGGCGGGCATACTGCGCAAGGCCTTCAAGATGCTTGCGCGGGTGGCGCGGATCTTTGAACAGCTCAACAACGCATGGGACGTTCTGCGCACCATGACGCCCAGCGATTACACCCGCTTTCGCCCTGCCTTGGGGCAATCCTCGGGGTTCCAGTCGTGGCAATACCGGCTGATCGAATTCATGTTGGGTAACCGCAACACTGCCATGCTGCGCCCGCATGCGCATCGCGACGACCTGAGCGCGCGGCTCACGGCCGAGTTGGCGCGCCCCTCGCTCTATGACGTGGCGCTGCGGCGGCTGAACGCATCGTTCCCGCTGCCCGATGCGGTGCTATTGCGCGATGTTGCCGCGCCGCATTCCCCCTCGCCCGAGGTGCGCGCAGCGTGGAGCGCGGTATATCGCGACCCCGAGGCGCATTGGGAACTCTATGAGTTGGCCGAAAAGCTGGTCGATTTCGAAGACTACTTTCGCCGCTGGCGCTTCAACCACGTTACCACGGTCGAGCGGGTGATCGGGTTCAAGCGCGGCACCGGCGGCACCGGCGGCGTCAGCTACCTTCGCCGCATGCTTGAAATTGAGCTGTTCCCAGAGCTGTGGCACCTGCGCACGGAGCTGTAACATGCACACACCCGGCCCGCCGCGCTGCGGCATGGTGGGCCGGGGATGTGTTTTGCCTTGAAATCACCACATTTTCCAACCACTCTGGGCGCAATGACAGCGCATGAAGGACCGTTAAGATGTCCCGCGCTGAACGAGCAGTCGATCATTTTGCCCTTTCGGGCAGCAAAATACAGGCCTTTTCAACATGCCCACATTCAGCGGCTTGCAGTTCTATGATATTGACCCGCGGTGGGTCTTTTCCACATCCACTGGCGGCACCGCCACCTATACCGGCCCGGCCGACGCGGAAGGCACGCTGACCATCTACGATGACGGATCGGGCGCAGATGGACAGGTTCTGACTGACGACAACCGCGGAGAACGGGATACCACCGCCGATGCGAGCATCAATGGCAACACCTCGACCGGGTCGGACGCCGATGCCGAGCTTGGCTGGACCCTGCGCGACACGGTCACCGGCGAAACCTTCAACGTCGTCCAGCTTGACATCGAAGATGGCGATGCACGCGGCAACTACACGCTGTCCGAGCAACCCCTGGTCGTTGGCCGGGCCTATGAAACGCTGAACTACGATACCCTGCCCGAACTGGGCGACGGAACGGCCTTTACCTATGCCAACTTCGTATCTGCCGACGACCTGTCCGATGGTGTCGTCGAGGGCACCGCCGGCGATGACCTGATCGACACCGCCTATACCGGCGATCCAGATGGCGACGTTGTCGATGGCGGCGATGCGCAGGGGGCGGGCCCGTCATCGCAAAGCCTGAACTGGTCGGCGGCGGGCAGCGATGGCACCGATGTATCCGGCGGGTTCACGCAGGACACCGGCGGTATCGACGTGACCGTTTCCTTCGACGACAGCCCCACCACCGACCGGATCGAACTCGATACAAACCAGACCCAGTACACCGACAACGGCGAGCCGTTCGATACCTCCTCGTCACTCTACCTTTTCGGCACGCATTCCGGCGCCGACAGTGCCACGACGATCCTGGATTTCTCCGCTTCGGCCGGGTCCAGTTATGCTGACCAGGTCGAGAACGTGCAGTTCCGGGTCAATGACATCGACCAGGGCGGCTGGCAGGATATCGTTACCGTCCGCGCCTATGACGCCGATGGAAACGCAGTGCCGGTCGATGTCGATCTGACAGGCAATTCCACCGACAGCGTCAGCGGCGACACCGTGACGGCCGGCGGCGGCGGCGATTCTGCCAGCGACGCAGACGGCTCGGCCCTGTTCACCATCGCCGGGCCCGTTTCCCGCGTCGAGATCGAATACGACAACGGCGACACCTCGGGCCAGGGCCTGAACATCACCGACGTGCATTTCGACGCCATCGCACCGGGCGCCGACGACGACCTGATCGAGGCGGGCGACGGCAACGATACCGTTCTCGCCGGGCTTGGCGACGATACCGTGCATGGCCAGGGCGGCAATGACAGCATCGAAGGCGGTGAAGGCGACGACACACTTTATGGCGATGGCGACGCGCCCACCGGCAGTTGGGAATACAGCTTTTACGAGCACAACTTCTCCAGCGCCGATGGCCAGGCCTTCGACATCGAGAACGGCACCCTCGCCGATCAGGGCTATACCGACGATTTCGATGTCGAGGCCCTTGCGCAAACCGTGCGCGACAATGGCGGCAATCCCGAGGATTTTGGCGTCGTCTACAGCTCGACCCTGACCACCGTCGATGGCGGCACCTATCGGTTCGACACCACCTCGGATGACGGCTCGACGATCCAGATATTCGATTCCAATGGCGATGCCGTCACTTTCACCAACCAGGACGGCTCGACCGGGTCGTTCATGGATAACGACCAGCACCAGGCGCCGACGACACGCTGGGGCGAGGTCGATCTCGACCCGAGCGAAACCTACACGATCGAGATCCGCTACTGGGAAAACCAGGGCGGGCAGGTTCTGTCGTCGAACATCACGACGCCCGACGGCACCACCACCGATCTGCTCAGCAGCCCGCTGATCAGCGGCCCAGCGGCCGGGCCGGGGGGCGATGACACGCTGATCGGTGGCGCCGGCGATGACGTGATGTATGGCGGCGGCGGTGATGACCTGCTGTCGGTCGGCAGTGGCGACACGGCCGATGGCGGCGGGGGCGATGACACCTTTACCATAGATGGCGGCGCACTGACCGGCGGCGGCACCATTACCATCGACGGCGGCGAAGAGGACGAAACCCTCGGCGACACGCTGGATTTCGGCGGAAATGCCGGGTTCGGCAGTGTCAGCTACACCAACACCGACCCCGGACAGGGCGGCATGACCGGCAGCGCCACGCTCAACGATGGCACCGTCGTCAACTTCACCAATATCGAGAACGTCGTGATCTGCTTTACCGCGGGCACCCGTATCCTGACACCGCAAGGACAGCGCCGGGTCGAGGATCTGCGCCCCGGCGACGCGGTCGTGACCCGCGACAACGGTGTTCAGATCCTGCGCTGGACCGGGTGCCGCCGCGTTGCCGGGCATGGGGCGTTCGCGCCCATCCGCATAACCGCCGGCGCACTGGACAACCGCCGCGATCTGCTGGTGTCGCCGCAGCACCGGATGCTGCACCGTTCGGCTACGGCCAACCTGTATTTCAACAGCCCCGAGGTTCTGATTCCGGCCAAGCACCTGATCAACGGAACGACCATTGTTCAGCACGAGCAGGAGGAGGTGGACTATATCCACCTTCTGTTTGACCGCCACGAGATTATCATGGCCGAGGATTGCCCGTCAGAAAGCTTTCATCCCGGCCATGTCGGCCTTGGCGCGGTCACGGATGGCGCGCGCGAAGAGTTGTTCGCGCTGTTCCCCGAACTGCGCAGCAGCCCGGATTGCTATGGCGACACCGCACGGATGTGCCTGCGCGCGTATGAAAGCCGCCTGCTGGCCGCGTGAGCGGGGCGCTCCCGAGTTGAACGTGTGGCGCGCGGCGCCAAGGCGCGACACAGCACCCGAAGGGGCCGTCAGGCGATCTCGCGCAGGCCGGTGGAGCGGCGATGCTGCGCCCAGTTGCGCACCGCATCCCCGAACGCGGTGAATAGCGGCCGCGAGACCGGATCGTTGGCCGCGTCCCACTCGGGATGCCACTGCACCGACAGCGTGAATCCCTTGGCGTCCTTCACATAGATCGCCTCGGGCGTGCCATCGGGGGCATATCCCTCGACCACGATGCGCGCGCCGGGCTTGCAGATGCCCTGCCCGTGCAGCGTGTTGGTCATTACCTCGGGCGCGCCCATCAGCCGGTGAAACACGCCGCCCTCGGCAAAGCGCACGCAGTGGCGCAGCGCGAACTTCTCTTCCAGCGTGCCATCGGGGGGCATGCGGTGGTTCATCCGCCCCGGCAGATCGCGGATTTCGGGGTGCAACGTGCCGCCCATGGCGACGTTGACCTCCTGAAAGCCCCGGCAGATCCCCAGGAAAGGTTGCCCCCGCTCCACGCAGGCCCGCACCAGAGGCAAGGTGATCGCATCGCGCGCCCGATCGAACGCACCATGTGCCTCGGTCGGGGCCTCGCCATATTCCTCGGGGTGCACGTTGGGCCGGCCGCCGGTCAGCAGGAAGCCGTCACAGACCTCCATCAACTCCTCGACCGAAACGAAACGCGGGTCGGCCGGGATCACGAGCGGCACGCATCCCGACACGCAGGCCACCGCCTCGGAATTCATGGTGCCACCACCATGGGCGGGATAGCTTTCATTGATCAGGAAATGGTTCCCGATGATACCAACGATGGGCCTGGCCATGTGATCCCCTTGCTGTTGCGCGCCCCCTATAGGTAATACGCCAGCGCGCCCAAGAAAAGCCTACTCGCGCAGAGCTGATCCCGGCACCGTTCGCAATGGGTGCCAAACCCCCAAAATATCCCGCGGAATGGTCAAAATATCGCCACAGCGATCCGTTTTTCATTCCGGGAACACAGATTGGGATGGCCAGCACATGACAGATATCCACCTCCACGACGCGGCCGACAAGACCCTCTACGCATGGCCCCGCCTGCATGGGGCGGAGATGCTTCTCGTCGGCAA
>CAZOKA010000116.1:0-7634 GCA_964580265.1 uncultured Rhodobacterales bacterium
CGAGCCTGACCGGGGGGCAGAGGCGCGCGCCTTTCTGCCTAACCTGGCAGGCAAAGTCGGGGATTTGATCGAAGGGGCGGGCGGTTGTAGTCCCTACCTCAGATCGCTGATCGAAAGTGAACATGCTTGGTTGCCTGCGGCGATGGATGCACCGGAACAGGCCATCGACGACGTCTTGACGGACATTTCCGATGCAGCATCTGATGAAATTGCGTCCGCCTTGCGGCGGGGCAAGCGCCGGGTTGCCTTGTTGACGGGGCTGGCTGATCTGGGCGGTATCTGGCCGCTGGAAACCGTCACGGGAACCTTGACGCGGTTCGCAGACCTGGCCGTTGCGATGGCTCTGCGCACTACCGTGGGGGCGGAAATCAGGCGCGGAAAGCTGCCCGGCGCGGGGCCCGAGGACGTTGAAACGGCTGGCGGAATGGTCGCACTTGCCATGGGCAAGATGGGGGCGTTTGAGCTGAACTACTCGTCAGACATCGATCTGATTTGCCTGTTCGATGAATCGCGATATGATCGTGGCGATTATCACGAAGCGCGTTCCAGCCTTGTGCGGGCGACCCGGCGCATGGCCACGATGCTTTCGGATATAACGGCCGAGGGGTATGTATTTCGCACCGATCTGCGCCTGCGCCCGGACCCGTCCGTCACGCCGGTCTGCATGGCAATGGCCGGGGCTGAAGCCTATTATGAAAGCCTTGGCAGAACCTGGGAACGGGCTGCTTATGTCAAGGCGCGCGCCGCCGCCGGTGACATTGCCGCCGGAGAGCGGTTTCTGGATACGATCAAGCCGTTCGTCTGGCGCAAACACCTTGATTTTGCGGCGATCCAGGATGCCCATGACATGCGCTTGCGCATCCGCCAGCACAAAGGGCTTGGAGGGCCGATCACTCTGCCCGAGCACAACATGAAACTCGGTCGCGGTGGTATCCGCGAAATAGAGTTTTTCACCCAGACACGACAGATCATTGCCGGCGGGCGTGACCGCGATCTACGCGTGCGAGGCACTGTCGAAGCGCTTGAGGTGCTTGCGCGAAAAGAGTGGATACCGATGGATGTGGCCGACGTGTTGATCCGCCATTACCGTGCCCACAGGGAAGTCGAACACCGCCTTCAAATGCTGCGCGATGCACAGACACACAGCCTTCCCCAAAACGAGGAGGGTTTCGAGCGGCTGGCCTGTTTCATGGGCACATCGATTGCCGATCTGAAAACCGGAGTGATGGCGCGGCTCGAAGAGGTGCATGAACTGATCGAGAGCTTCTTTGCCCCAGAAAGTAGTGGGCTTCCGGTGGCGGAATATCCCGAGTTCGACACGAGCGTGATCGAACGGTGGCGCAGCTATCCAGCCTTGCGATCTTCTCGGGCGATCGAAATATTCGAGCGCCTGAAGCCCGACCTTCTGATGCGGCTTAAACGGACGGCACAGCCTGACGAAGCGCTGTTGGCCCTTGATAGTTTCCTGTCCCGGCTACCTGCCGGAGTTCAGCTGTTTGCCTTGTTCGAGGCCAATCCGCAGTTGATCGATCTACTGATCGATATCGTAGGCACATCGCCAGCGCTGGCAAGGCATTTGTCCTCGAATGCCGAGGTTTTCGATGCCGTGATAGGTGGGGATTTCTTTGCACAATGGCCGGGGCAGGAACGACTGTGCGTTGAATTACAGGACGCACTCGCGGCAGTGGATGATTACGAGCAAAAGCTTGATGCTGCCAGACGTTGGGCGCGCGAGTGGCATTTTCGGGTCGGGGTCCATCACTTGCGCGGGTTGATCGATGCCGATGATGCAGGGCGCCAGTACGCTGATCTTGCCGAGGCGGTACTTTTTGCGCTGTGGCCGGTTGTCGTTGACCAGTTCGCCACGCGCCATGGCCGGCCACCGGGGCGTGGTGCGATGCTTCTGGGGATGGGATCGCTGGGGGCGCGGCGTCTGACCGCCAGCTCAGATCTTGACCTTATCCTGATCTACGATGCCGCCAGGGTCGAACAATCGGACGGCAAGCGCCCGTTGGATGCACGGCGTTACTACGCGCGCCTGACCAAGGCGTTGGTCACGGCCGTGACAGCCCCGATGTCCGAGGGAAAGCTATATGAGGTGGATATGCGCTTGCGCCCCTCCGGCACGCAAGGGCCGGTTGCCACCGCCCTGGACAGTTTCCGGGATTACCAGATGACGCAAGCCTGGGTATGGGAACATTTGGCGCTTACGCGGGCGCGTGCAGTGGCCGGTGAGCAATCCATTGCAGCCGATGTCGAGGAGGTGCGCCGTGCAGTTCTTGACGCAGATCATCCCCGCGAAAAAGTGCTTGCTGAGGTGTCCGCCATGCGCGCGCGGATCAGCGCCGCCAAAAGTCCGTCAGGTCCATGGGATGCCAAGATTGGCCCCGGCCGGCTGCAGGATATCGAGTTGATTGCGCAGGCTGGGGCGTTGCTTGCCGGGTGCGATGCGCAGGATCCTGAGGAAGGATTGCGATCATCTGTCGCAAGCGGGTGGTTGAATGACGCAGACGGGGCTGCATTGCGGGCGGCATACAGGCTTTGTTGGGGCGTCCAATCCGTTTCGCGGCTGCTGAGTGGCAAGCCTCTCGATACGGATACGATCGGCGAAGGAGGGTGTGCGATGCTGTTGCGGGAAACCGGGTGTGAGACATTGGAAGAGCTTCGCTCCACTTTGGACGATCATACCAACCAGGCCGCCGAAATCATTGACCGGAACCTGCCCGCGTCCTTGGTCGGGGCTGCGGGATGAAGGGGGACGCGCTGGACCCCAAGGCACTTATCCGCGAGGCCTATCTGATCGATGGGATCACTCAAGCCGATTGCCGGACCATTTTCCTGGATTGGGCGCTTAGCCTTCCCGATGAAACAGATACGCAACAGGCGCTGAGCGGCCTGGTTGCGCGCTATGCCGACGACGCTCCAGACCATCCCATGTCCGTGGTCCTGCGCAAGGGGCTGGACCGGATGGAGAACCCGCGCCGCCGGGGCGGTTGGCGCTCGCGCACGCGCGATTAGGGCAGGGAGGCCGCAACGACGCACGCGGAATGTTGTCAGGGTCGCGGCAACTCTGCCGCCTGACGCGCCAGCGCCTCGATTGCTTCCCACTCTCCGCGTCGAACCAGGTGCGTCGGTGTGATCCAGCTTCCGCCGACGCATAGCACATTCGGCAGGCCGAGGTAGTCTTTGGCATTGTCCAATCCGATACCGCCGGTGGGGCAGAAGCCGACTTGGGGTAGGGGGCTGGATAGTGCCTTTAGCATGGGCGCACCGCCCGAGGGTTCGGCCGGAAAGAACTTCTGCACGGTGTAGCCGCGATCCAGCAACCGCATCGCCTCGCTGGCCGTGGCCGCCCCGGGCAATAGCGGCATGTTCGCCGCCTCGCTCGCCGACAGCAGATCATCTGTGCTGCCCGGTGACACGGCGAATTGCGCGCCGGCCATTGCCACGCGCTCAATATCGTGGGCGTTCAGGACGGTGCCCGCTCCCACGGTCGCCCCGGCGACCTGCGCCATGGCTGCAATTGCGTCCAGGGCGGCCGGGGTGCGGAGCGTTACCTCGAGAATTGGCAGGCCGCCAGCAACCAGCGCCTTGGCCAGTGGCACCGCAGCCTCCCGGTTCTCGATCACGAGAACCGGGATGACCGGCGCACTGCGGCACATGGCCTCGACGCGGAGTGAGCGCGGGGAGCGGGTCACACGATCACACCTGCACCGGACACTGCGGAGCCAACAGATGTGCGGAATACCTCGAACAACTCACGCCCGACGCCCGTGCCGTTGCCGCTTAGATCAGCGACAACGGGTGTGCGCTGCTCAAAGTCTGCGGTCAGCGTGTCCAGCGTACAGTTTCGCGCATCCAGCCGTATCACGTCCCCGTCGCGCAAGCGGGCCAACGGCCCACCCGAGGCCGCTTCGGGGCTGACATGGATTGCGGCCGGCACCTTGCCGCTGGCGCCCGACATGCGTCCGTCGGTAACCAGCGCCACGCGCAGCCCCCTGTCCAGCAGCACCGAAAGCGTCGGCGTGAGGCCGTGCAGTTCGGGCATGCCGTTGGCCCGGGGGCCTTGAAAGCGGACTACCACAACCGTGTCATTGGTGAATTCACCGGCCTTGAAGGCATCTTTCACGGCTTGCTGATCGGTGAAGATACGTGCCGGCGCTTCGATTACCATGTGGTTCTCTGCCACTGCGGACGCCTTGATCATTCCCTGGCCCAGATTGCCTGAAAGCTGCCTTAGTCCGCCCGTGGCCTGAAACGGATCGGAAACAGGGCGCAGGATGCGATCGTTGTGCGTCTCTTCAGGACCGTCGACATAGGTCAGACGCCCATCCTCGCCCAATTGCGCTTGCCGCGTATAGGCTTCCAGGCCGTGGCCTGCGACGGTTTGCACGTCGTCGTGCAGCAAACCCGCATTCCGCAATTGGCCGATCATGTAACCTAGCCCGCCAGCCGCGTGAAAATGGTTCACGTCGGCCAATCCGTTGGGGTAGACTCGTGCCATCAGTGGCGTGACCGATGAGATGTCCTCGAAATCCTCAAGCGCCAATTGGATACCCGCCGCGCGGGCCATGACTGGCAGATGTAACACCAGGTTGGTCGAACCGCCCGTCGCCATGAGGCCCACGATCCCGTTCACGAATGCACGCTCATCAAGGATATCGCATACAGGACGATAGGAGGTGCCGAGCGCTGTCATGGAAAGCGCGGCTTCGGTCCCGGCAACTGTAAGCGCCTTGCGCAACGGCGTGCCGGGATTGACGAACGAGGCGCCGGGCAGGTGCAGCCCCATGAACTCCATAAGCATCTGGTTGGAATTGGCGGTTCCGTAAAATGTGCAGGTGCCCGGGCCGTGATAGCTGGCCATTTCCGCATGCATCAGATCCTCACGGCTGGCGCGGCCTTCGGCAAATTTCTGACGCACCTTGGATTTTTCATCATTGGGAAGGCCTGATGTCATAGGGCCAGCGGGCAGAAAAACGCCGGGGATATAGCCGAATGTTGCCGCAGCGATGACCAGCCCCGGTACGATCTTGTCGCAAACGCCCAGGTAAAGCGCGGCGTCGAACGTATTGTGCGAAAGCGCTATCGCGCCGGACAAGGCGATCACATCTCGGGAAAACAAGGACAACTCCATGCCGGTCTGCCCTTGGGTTATGCCGTCGCACATGGCAGGAACGCCGCCGGCGACCTGCGCCGTCGCGCCGACTGCGCGGGTGGCTGTGCGGATCTGATCGGGGAATCCTTCGAATGGCTGATGAGCCGACAGCATATCATTGTAGGCGGTGACAATGCCGATATTGGGTGCTTTGGTCTTGGAAAGCCTTTCCTTGTCTGGTCCTGAAGCAGCGTAGGCATGCGCTTGGTTGCCACAACTCAGGTGCGCGCGGCGCGGGCCGTCTTCGGCAGCGCGGCGCATTTTCTCAAGATAAGCTTGGCGGCTGTCGCGACTGCGCTCCATGATCCGTTCAGTCACGCGGAGGATCGTCTCGTTCATCTGCATCGCGTTCCCTTCTTCTGGCATCGGTATAAGATGATAGCGGTAACACTTCAAGTCTGACGCTTTGTTCCTACGCGGGTAGCGGATGCAGGCACCGCGCAATTGCCCGGTATTTGAACCCAATTTGCCGTACCCGCGCCATATTCCGGGATCAAAACCCAGCACAATATAAACGGGCATCAAGCCCAAGGAGGATAGAGCATGGCATATTTTCGGACACTCATTGCGCTGTGCGCGGGTCTAAGTCTGAGCGCCTGCGCATCGATTGAAACGGCGACCAGGAATGCGCCGCTGGACTCGGCCGGACTAACGGCGACAGCGGTCACGCAACCGGAAATCTCGGTTGCGTCTTACAATATCAAGGTGTCGCGTGGCCTGCGGGTGTCCGAGGCCAACAGCTATTATCCGATGGGCGATATCGTATGGCGCGGTGATCCTGTCGGTGATCGGCATGAACAGGTGGCAAGGATCTTCGACACGGCGATGACCAGCGCGGCCGAGCAGGCTGATGGCGCCTTGCCGGCAGAGGTCGATATCGAGGTTTTGCGCTTTCACGCGCTGACCGAGAAGACGCGCTATACCATCGGCGGTGTCCATTCGATCAAGTTCGTCATGACGCTTCGTGACCCCGAGACTGGGGCGACCATCATGCCGCCGCGCACGGTGGTTGCGGATCTGAAGGCCTATGGCGGGTCCAGGGCGCTGGCGGCCGAACGGCAAGGACGCACGCAGAAGTTGCGTATCACGCGGCATCTTCAGAACGTGATCCAGCAGGAACTCGTCAAACCCGGCTCGACCACCGATAAGGTCACGCAACTGGTTGAGGGGTTGGAAACGGGAACGCAAATCTGAGCTTCCCCACCACACGATTGAGGCGTAAGAGGGCGGCATGACACCGCCCTCTTTGCCTTCTGTTCGCTTGCGCCCCAAGGCCAATGCCCGCGCCATCCGGCACGGATTTCCCTGGGTTTATGACAATGAATTGGTGACGGACCGCCGGACCCGCGCCTTGCCGCCCGGCAGTCTTGCCGGTCTGGAGGACGGAGAGCGCGCGCCTTTAGGACTGGTGGCGGTCAACCCGGCATCGCGCATCATCTGCCGGATGCTGGACGATGATCCGGCCGCGCGGATCGATCAGGACTGGTTCGCCGTGCGGCTGGAGAAGGCGCAATCGCTGCGCGCGCGGCTTTACCCCGACCCGTTCTATCGCCTGATCCATGCCGAGGCGGATGGCCTGCCCGGTGTCGTGATCGACCGTTTCGATCACTGCGCCGTGGTTCAGCCGAACGCGGCCTGGGCCGAGGCGCGGTTGGAGGCGTTGATCGCGGCGTTGATCGAGGTGACGGGGGTCAGCGTAGTGATCAAGAATGCCGGCGGACGGGCGAGGGTGTTGGAGGGGCTGGACGATGCTTCGGGCGTGCTGCGCGGGCAGGCGCCGGAGGGGCCGATCGCGGTGCCGATGAACGGCGCCACCTACATGGCCGACCTGATGGACGGGCAGAAGACGGGCCTGTTTTACGACCAGCGGCCCAACCACGCCTTTGCTGCCGGGCTGTCGCGGGGGGCGCGGGTTCTGGACGTGTTTTCCCATGTTGGCGGTTTCGGGCTGGCGGCGCTGGCGGGGGGCGCGGCATCGGCGCTGGCGGTGGACAGCTCGCAGCCGGCGCTGGATCTGGCGCGGGCAGGGGCCGAGACGTGCGGCGTGGCGGCGCGGTTCGATACAAAGCGCGGCGATGCCTTCGAGGCGATGGCCGCGCTGGCCGGCGAGGGGCGCCGGTTTGACGTGGTGATCTGCGATCCGCCCGCATTCGCCCCCACGAAGAAAGCGCTGGAGAAGGGCTTGCGCGCTTATGAACGCGTCGCAAGGATGGCTGCCGGCTTGGTCGAGGACGGCGGATTTCTCGGGCTGTGTTCGTGCTCGCACGCGGCCGATCTGGCCCGGTTTCGGGGCGCCTGCAACCGGGGGATCGGGCGGGCCGGGCGGCAGGCGCAGCTGATCCATACCGGGCAGGCAGGGCCGGACCATCCACTACTGCCGCAATTGGCCGAGTCGGGCTATCTCAAGGCGTTGTTCTACCGGCTATGAAGGTGCTGCTGGATACCTGCGTGATCTATCCGACGGTGATGCGCGAGG
>CAZOKA010000117.1:0-7473 GCA_964580265.1 uncultured Rhodobacterales bacterium
ATATTTCAAACATCTGGGTCAGCTATCTCTCAATATGATGATATAATAGCAGCTGATATACGACCACCTGCGCATCATCGCCTTGTGCGAGGCTGCCGCCTATTTTGCGTTCGACGTGCTCGAAGAGGGCGGCACATTCGTCGCCAAGGTGCTGGCCGGCGGCGCCGAGGGCGAGTTGCAGAAACTGCTCAAGCAGAAGTTCACCAAGGTCGTGAACATCAAGCCCCCAGCCTCGCGCGCGGACAGCTCCGAGAAGTTCGTCGTCGCCACCGGGTTCCGCGGCACGGACTGATCCGCCCTACCCCACCGGCCCGCGTTCCAGGACGACGCGCCGCGACTTGTTGGGGCTGGGCGGCGTTGTGATAATCTCGCCAAGCGCTTCCAGTTCCTGCTGTTGGGCATCGGCCCGGCGCGCGCGCAGGTCCATGATCACCCGCGCCCCCGGTTTCATGCGCTGCTCGATGAAGGGCACGTAGGCGCTTACCGGGAAATGGAACCCGCAGGCCAGGAAACTCACCGCCGCATGCATCGACGGCAGGCTCAGCGGATCTTTCTCCTCCGGGTTCAGGGCGCGAATATCCTTGGCCGGCACCCCGTTCGCCTTGAGAAACGCGCGCGCCACCTTCAGGCTTGAATAGGCAGCGCCGGCCTGCTCGAATCCGAAATGCCGCCGCTGGTTCTCTTCCAGGTCGATCAATACCAGGCCACAGCCATAGCGCCGCGCCGCGAACAGGTCGAAAAACGCGTATCCGCACCCGATGTCGGCCAACCGCCGCCGTGATCGCGTGGATGTCAGGGCCGGGTCCAGAACCGGCGTCAGCGCGTCGAACTCGGCCTTGATGACAGCCAGCGCGCGATAGGCGATCTCGGGCCCCAGGGCATCCACAACATCCAGAAGCGGCCCGGCATCGCCATTCGTCCACGCCCGGATAGCCGCGCCAGGACGGTCCTGATCGGCGATCACCTCTGAACGCTGTAGCACCAGCTTGGCCAGATCCTCGCGCGACAGGCTGGATATATCCAGACCGGTGATCGCAGGGGCACGCGCGGCGCGTGGTATGTCTTCGTCTTGCAAGAGCATTTCACTGCCTCTCATTATTTCGTTTCTTGTTCTCGCTGGTCAGGCTGGCGTGACGCCAGCGGATCAGGTCGCGCAGATCGGCATCGGCCGGCAAGGACTGCCCGTTGCAATATAACAAGTGCCCGAACAGGCGCACGCTTTCTTCTGTCTGCATCAGCCGGGCAAATCGCCCCCTGTGCCATGCCACGGCGGCGTCGTGCATTTCGGTCAGCCTTGGCACCATCCCATGCAACTGCGCAAGGGCGGCGCGCGTGGCCGGAATCATGTGCGCGATGGTGGTATCCTCGACCATGTTCAGGTTCCGCTCGATCCAGTAATCCAGACCGATCTGGCGTTGCATCTGGCTGGGCAGCCCGCGCAGCATCTTGACCATGAAACTTTCCGCCGAGCGCAGCGAATAGTGGTTGAGTTGCACATGACTGTTGGCGCCGGGGCGCCCGTAATGCACCGGCGCGCCCTGCCCGTCCTGTATCGCCCGCGGTAGTGCCTTGTTCGATCCGTCGCGCCAATCGGGGCGCGCGCCTTGGGTCAGGCGGGGGCGATGAATGCCCATCTTGCGCACCGGCGCATTGGCCGAGAACATCGTCTTGAACGACGACGCCATGAACGGATACGGGCAGGGCTGCGGTGCGGCGCGGGTGAACTGCTCCAGCGTCAGCGCGTCGCGCATCCGCGCGCGCCTGTTGTTGCCGAACAGCCGCCACGGCATCGAAATCAGGTCCGCGCCCTCCATCGCACCGATCAGTTCGGCAAGGCCACGGCGCGGGGCGCGGATATTGATAAACTCGTCGCAGTCGATCCCGACGATCCAGTCCGCCTCGGCCCTGAGCGGGTGGTCCCACGCATCCGCCAGCGCCTGCCACTGCGCGGCGCGCCCGGTTTCGGCATGGCGGTTGCGCTCATGCGTGACCACGCCCCGCTCCGCCAGCGCATCCAGCATCGTATCGGTGCCGTCTTCGCAGCCGTTGGTATAAAGCAGGAAATCCGTGACCCCGGCCGCGCGGTGATGCGCCAGCCATTCCAACAGGTAGGGCCCCTCGTTGCGCAGGCAGCTTACCAGAAGAATTCGCATGTCTTCCGCGCCTCCCCGGCGCTTGCCGCTAGAGTTTGCGCAACCCCCGGCGCACCGCCGGATTCTCGTTTCGCGCCAGCACCCACTCACCCAACCGCCGCGCCAGTTGTTTGTGCCCGCCCTCGACCGCGCGGTTGAACAGCTCACGCTGGTAGCGCGGCGCGGCGCGCCGCGCCCGCAGCAGCCGGTAATACTCGCCCTGCCCCAACTCGCCCGATAACGCGCCCAGGATGATGGGGTTCAGGATGCCCATCTGTTGCAACGAGGTGCCCAGACGATGCCCGAGCAGCGGTGCGCGCAGATGCTGCACGTTGTCGTTGGTGAACCGCGCGGCGTGGCCGGCGTCCAGTGGCTCATACGGATCATACAGGATCGACACCCGCCGCGCCGCGCGCGAAACATCTGCCGCATCGCCATATGGTCCCGTGAAATCGCGATCCCAAACCACCTTGTAACGCGACTCCCACGGAACCACGGATTTATCCACCGTGGATTGCGGGCTGATCGCCACCACGTCCGCCCCCGGCGCAGCGGGGCTGAATGCGCAAGCCGCATAGCCGCCCATCGACGCGCCATAGAACACGACCCTCTTGAACTGCTTGAAAAAGCCGCTGTCGCGCAGCTCGTCAAACTGCTCTGCCACCCACGGCTCCCGGTACCAGGTCCAGCCGCCAGCCAGAACGCCCAGCATCGACCACCCCTGCGCCTCGATAAAGGAGTAGCCCCAAGGGCGCCGATCCTCCCGCTTGGTCATCGTGATGTCCAGGTTGTCGAAAGTCACCACAAGGGTATCGCGGCTGCGGGGGACATACAGAAACGAATGCCCCTCCGGCCCGGGCCGGTAAAATCCATCCTCGCCCGCAAGACGCCGGGCGATGGCATCCCAACTGTCGTCGTTCTGTACGATCGAAGGGGCGGATCTTACGAACCTTACACGCCGCACTTCCCTGGCGTTTTCTTCGCGGGTCGAAAGGCTCTCGTTTTCGCCGTAGCCGCGCAAGAACGGAAACGCGCCCGATCCTTTGCGTATATCCATGAACATCTGCGTGTCCGAATGCATCATGCCATCCAGGAAAGGCTGCAGGAACTTGACCTTATACGCATCTCCAAAGCCGCGTAGATTGGCCAGAACGTCCACCGGGCGCAAACTGTTCAGATCACGAACGACGCGTATATGATCCGCAGGCACATCGTTTTCCAGTAGGAACTCCCGATAACTGCCCACCCATTCGCTTTGCTTTTCAGGGACTTGCCCCTTGTTGTTCACGTCAACAAGTTGGATCTCACAGTCAAACCGGCTATGTGCAGCCAGGGCAAATGATCGCGCCTGTCCGGTCAGGTCGGCAAAGGTTTCGACCTGGTCCAGCGTAATCTGGTCCACCAATCCCCCTTGAAACGATGCCTTTCCCCTTCCTTTCAGCGGCGCCTCGCCAACTTTTATGCCATGCCGCGTGGTCAATTCCTCCAGATAGGAGTCCTTCGGAGGAAGCCCGTCATGCTTCTTGCCCATCTCGCGCTTGTTCGAGGCCCACAGATGCAGCGCCGTCGTGCGCTTGGTGATCAGCCCTTCTGCAACGGATTTTCGCCGCAGAAATTTTGTTCTTTCCCGAAATGTTATGGGGTAAAATGCATCCAATGGCTGAACCTTGTCCGCCAGCCCGTGCGCATGGGTGAAATGGGTCACCATCATCGGCCCCCACACACCCCATGGCTGCAGGCTGACATGCACGGGGTTCCCCGCCTCGCGCGCCGCGCGAAATTCCTTCTGCTTCTTTTTGGGCAGGAACGGCGCGATCGAATACCTGTCTTCGGTAAAGCTCAGCATGTCATTCAGGATCAGGCTGTCCGGCGGCAACCCGAGAACCGCATTGTTCACCCGCTTCTCGCCCGGCAGTTCAAAGCCCATCACGTAGTCGCTGTCATAGTCCATCGGGCGGTGGCAATAAACATCGGTATCCACCCAGATCATGCCGGGGTTGAGCTTGATCATGTGCAAGCGAAACAGATCGGCGAACAAGGCGAAACTGTCCTTGCTTTCATACTTGATGAAGTCGTCCGTATCGATCACCTCGCGCCCGTCACGGCGGATAACCCCTTCTGGCACATTGGGAATTTCCTCGTAGCTGAAAAGCGTGATCTTCTGCCCGGCATCTACAAAGGACTTCAGGCATAGCTGCTCCATCCAACTCAGCGCGCCGCCGATCCATAGCGTTCCGACCTCGCGTTCGCGTGCCATTGCTGCCCTTTCCTGCCCTTTTCGCCTGTCGTAGGATTTATATCATCCCTTCTTGTGCGGCAGTTTAATGCGATGTTTCCCCTTTTTGCACGGTAAAAAAGAAATCTTCGGGCAATTCCTGCTTCCAGACCTCATCCGGGATCACATCAGGCCCGGCCAGGAACACCGCGGCGCCGAAATGCCTGTGCAAGCGCGACAATGCCCTGAGCCTGTCTCCATTCAGATCCTTGTAGAACGCCGCATATTTAGGCGCGGCCTTCAGTTCATCGATCCGCGCCCGATGTCGCATCACGCAATGGGCATGCGCCGCGGCGATGTCTGGATCGGATAGCAACCGCTCGTATTCGGCCTTCAGCACGGGCAGCATCCGCTGGATGCCATGATCTTCCTCGGCGTTGTTGTTCATCCGGAACCAATAGGCCAATCCCTGATCGCGATCCACATGGTTGACCCGCCCCCGGTCGCGCTTGACCAGGAAGCTCTCGGCCGAGCGCAACGCATAATGGTTGAGCGTGACCAGATCATACCCCACCGTATCCGTGGTCGAACGCCAGGCATTGCGATACTCGGTCTCGGGCATCGCCTGACCCGAGCCGTTTACCCAGTTGATCTGGTCCTTCAGTTGCGGCTTCAGGCCCTTGGGCCGGTGAACGCCGAGTTTCTTGAAAATCCCCAGGTTTCGAAACAGCGTCTTGAACCCCCAGGCCTGATGCGGTTTGCGCACCATCAGCGGCGCGCAGCGGGTGAACTGTTCCGTGATGAAACCGTCCTTGAATGTCTCGACATCCGAGTTGCCGAACAGCCGCCATGTCAATGAAATCATGTTCGCATCCGGCACAGCGGCAAAGAGATCGTGCAAACGCCCCGCGCCCACATGAATGTTGATGAACTCGTCAACGTCCATGCAGATCAACCAGCCCGCACGACGGATCATCGGCTCCTCTTCGGCGGCCGCCAGCGCGGCATGTTGCGGCTTCAACTCCATCTTGCGGAACGGGTTGTCGCGGTGCTGCACCAGCCCTTTTTCCTGCAACACCTCAAGCAGCGTATCGGTCCCATCGTCACAATCGTTGGTGTAAACCAGGAAATCATCCACTCCGATGGCGCGATGATACGCCAACCATTCCAGGATGAAGGGCCCCTCGTTCTTCATCGTGGTGACGATTGCAACCCGGTCGGTCGTGTGCCCGTCAGGGCGCAGCGCGGCTTCGGGCATGCGCAGTGGCTTGGCGCCCAGGGCATGGGCAAGGCGCACCAACCCCTGGTCCTCGACCAGGCTGGATTTCGGCACGATGCGCGACACTTTGCCCGCGTCCGCCCCGACCGCGCCATGGCGCAGCGCCATGCACCGCCAGAACCCGATCACCGGGGCCTGCGCCCGCGCGCCGCCCACACGCACCATGCGCAACATGCTCCCCTCGGGCAGACGGGCGGGCGCCACGCACCAGCGCCCATGACCGGACTCGCGATCGAACCGTCGGCAGATGTGATCGCCGAACACGGGGGCGCGCCCCTTGCGCACGCCCCAAGGGTATATCCGCTCACCACTAAGCGCGACCACCCCCTCCGGCGCGGCCACCGCGCGATCAAAGATGGTCTGCTCGGCACCACCATCCGCCATCTTGTCCAACGGGGGCAGCAGATCGTGCACATCTATGTTCATCACCGCCCGCGCCCTGGACAGGAAACGATGGCGCAACAGCTCGTAGATCGACAGCGCCGCCAGCGGGGCAGACCAGCGATCGCAATCGGGCGGCTCCATCCTGTCCTTGCCGGGGGCGTCGGGCGCGTTCATCGGGTGCGCCTCCGGCCCCGTGCCCGCCTGCCCCAGCGGTATCGGAGCTGTCACGATCACAACGGTCAGGTCAATCGCACCGGCCACGTCAATCGCCTGCCGCAACGCATCGCAAAAATCATCCACCGCGTTTGGCCGGGATCGCTCGATGATCAGGGCGGCCTGCAAACCATGGACACGCTGATGCCAGCAAAGCCAATCACAAAGGGTTTCAACCGACTCGCCATTGCGCTGCGCGACGGCACAATTCAGCGATGCAAAAAGCTCCGGCTCGGGCGTGCGCGGCACCATCGACGCGTCGCTGCCACGCAAGGGGAGCGATAGCGCCAGGTCGTCGGCATCGGTGATGGAATGCTCCATATCCGCGACGATACAGCCGCCGATGCTATCGCGTGCCACGACATTGCCCAACCCTTCGGGCAGAACCGTCTCCGGGTCGGTTTCCGGCGTGAAATAGATCCGCACAAGCCCCGGCATTCCGTCACGGGGTGGCATGTGCAGCATGTCTAGAATGCCGGCGCCAACCCCGGTCTCGTGACCGGCCAGCGACCGTTTCAATATCCTGTTCACTGCCCTGCCCTGCCTGCTTTGCAATGATGCCACAGTATCGCACCATGCGCCGCGTTGAAAGGGTTTGACCCCTGGCGATCAGGCATCGTCATGCTGCATGGGCGGCAAAAACGCCCCCTTGAGCGCACGGATCGCTTCGGCAACGCGCACCGTGGCCGGTCGCGGCGCGACATCAGCCGGGCGAACCAGGAACCAATGCCGCATGATCGGAAGTTGCGGCGCGTCGAGCGTCACCAATTGACCGTGCCGCAATTCCGTCGTCGCCGTGTGCAGCGACAGGAACGCGATGCCAAGTCCGGCCATGACGGCCTGTTTTATGGTCTCGTTCGATCCCATCTCGACCGTGTGAAAAACCTGCCCCTCGCCAAGACGATCAAGATACCGCGTCATCAGGATGCGCGTGCCGGACCCGGCCTCGCGCGACAGGAATGTCTCATCGGCCAGATCGGCCGCCGAAAGGGCCGGACGATGGGCAAGCGGATGGTCCGGCGCCGCGAGGATACCATGAGGATGATCGCCGATCGGATGCGCCTCGACCATGGGTTGACGCGGCGGGCGCCCCATGACCGCCAGGTCGAAACTCAGCCGCTCCAACCCCTCGATCACCGCATCGCGGTTTCCTACTTGCAAAATGATCTCCACGTCCGGGCAGAGCGTTCCCAATGTCTTGACCAGTCGCGGCGCGAAATACTTGGCGGTCGAAACCACGCCAAGCGTCA